>JAUVDD010000118.1 GCA_030595525.1 Puniceicoccales bacterium | reverse complement strand
TGCTCCTCTCCAAAAGGGAATCGATTGTACGAGAGGCCTTTGCCAGTAAATCCTCTTCGTATTGCAATCGGGCTAACTGCATTGAAGCAGGGATGAAAACGGATGAGTCAGGCCAGTCCTTGTGGATTATCTCAAGAAGCGAACTTGCCCCGGGACGGTCCCCTGCATTGTGTAATGATTGTGCCAACATCTTCAGGCAGTTTGGGGTTTCACTTGAGTTTTTGTATCTTTCCAGAAACTTCTTCAGAAGTACGTCAGCCTCAGGGAAATCGTATTTATGCGCCACGGTTCCAACATTGTACAATCCTTGCCGGTTAAGCAGTGCAGGATCAACTGTTGTCAGGATGTGAATGCGTTTTGTATCTGCAGAATCACTACGTCCAGATTGATCCAGAAGTTCAGCCGAGTACAACATCAGAACGGAGTAGGATTTTAGTCTTTTGGATGCACGCAGGTTTGTTGAAGCAAAATCTATCCAGCCAGAAAAATCCGCCTCCGGAATGTCCAGGGTAGGTGAGTAGTATTCCCACTGGTTGTGAAGTAACCGTAGAAAGCGATGGCACGGGAACGATACGTCATCGGATAGAAGACTCTCCAGCAGGGTTGAAGTCAGGGCATCGGGAAGGGAAGGGCTGTCAGTTTTTCTCTGGAACAGGAGACAATCATCGAGAGCCTGTTCGGATATTTCCTTTGATTCAGCCAGAGATTGATTTATCCAAACAAGCGCATGCTGACGTAAGGCCGGATAATCGTGCATGCTGGAAAATATTCGGGAAAGTTGCCGGTGAGCGTGATCTGCTTCCGGTTGTTCAGTGGCTCCGACTTGGGTATAAACAGCAATGGCTTGGTCCACTTGATTTGAAAACTCACGAAAGGATCCCAGAAGGAGATCAGCGGTGACTAAGTGTTGACTGTAAGGAAACCTCTTTTGGAAGTTCTCCAGTGTAGAAAGGAATCCAGGCGCATTCATTCTGGACAGATGAATCTTCAGCAATGCAAGTGAAGCCTGCTCTGCAAGAGAAACGGAATTTTCGCTGGAGGATAAATTTTGATAGAGCTCCAACGCCTCATCAATCCTTTGCAACTTGTTAAGACATTGAGCTCGTTCGAACTGTAAATATGTCAGCCAGTGAGATGGACATTCATTCGCCAATTGAATGTAGGCATTCAGTGCATCTTCCAGATAGCCGGCTTGAGCACGCCAACCAGCAGCAGCGATTTTCCATGCCAACCTTGATTTATGTTCAGGATACGCTGCAATCAGACGATCGATCTGTGGAATCGTCATATCCCAATCGCCTCTTGCCGCAGAAGTGCGTGCCTGAAGGAAAAGGATAGTTGGTAATTCCGGATTGTTCGGATAGCCCTGAAAAAACGCCTGCACATATGAATCGGCCTGCGTCCATCTCTCGAGATTGAGACAGGCCTCAATCACATGTGCATAGACCTTTTCCCGGATGAGTATTATCTCAGGCTGGCCTGTTTCCATAAGAAACCTGGACAGCAGGAGTGCTTTGAGAGGAGCATCGGATTTTAAATAAGTTTTCAAACGCAGTAGATAGAGATCTTTCAATCCGAAGTCAGAATTCAAGGTACTGCGTGCACTATCTGAAGCCTTATTCAACTGGTTTTGCCAGTGGTTAATCCAAACCAGATCACGTACTGAACCGTGATTCTGAAAAGCTTGGGAACCCGCCCGTTTCGACTCCATCAGTAGGTTGCCCATCGAATCAAACCACTGACATGATTTCATTGCCAACACAGGCTGGTCAGATTCCAGAAAGCGTCCCGTCAGGGCAGGAGCCAGAATTGCTCTCCATAGACGAGTGATCTGGTTATTTTTGGTAGATTCCAATCGATCAAATGACGCGACGTGGTGGCCATCGGCAAGGAGAACGAGTGCCAAAGCACACTCTGCCAATGATCGGCCTGTCTCCGGAAGATTTGCATCCAGAACAACTTTTTCGAGATGCGATTGGGCCTGCGCGTAGTCAGATTGGGAAATCAACAAATCTGCCCATAGCCAGCGGACCAAAGCACACTCCGGGAGATTCGGATGTTCGGTCAAAAAGGTGCTCCAGTGTTCAACCGCAGAATCGGTACCACCTATTGCAAGGTGGGCGGATGCGAGTTGAAAGCGAACAAATGCCCTGAATCTTTGTCGATTCGGATGTTCCATCAGCCATTTTTCCAGCAAGCCGATCCCTTCCTGAAAGGAACCTGCTTGTAGGGCGGATAATCCCCAGAGACGATGCCATCTTTCACGGAATTCCGGATCCTTTGTGGCATTTTCGTTTGCATACCATTGATTGAATTCCCGAAAGAGCTGATAAGCTTCTTCCGGATGGTTTCCTAATAATGCCAGGTTTGCTGCAGCCCATTGATCACGCAATGGTAGAACCCCTAAAGCTGAATGAGCTGATATCAGGAGGAAAATAATTTGTGGGATAAGTCGAAAAACCGTCACTAGGGAGAGGGTTTTTGAGCATCCTTCTGAGATCAACTGCGGGAAATAGTCAAATTTGAGTACTACTTCTGTATTGCCGGGGAAAAGCAGGTGGTCCTTCCGGCGATGGTTTCATACTCCAATGGCTTACCACTGACCGGACAAATGCCGCCTCTTTTCCACCTGTTCTGAAATAACCAGGTTTCCGGGGGATCTCCCCATTCTGTGCCAATGATTTTCAGGGAAATTTCGCAGACGCTTTTTATACAGGCGAACAACTTGTTCTTTCTATAACTCGTCAATTCCCCGCCCGTTAAGGCAGGATGAATTCGGGCCTGCCAGAGAATTTCATCGGCCATCCAGTTTCCGATGCCCGGGAACACCTCTTGCTCCAGGAGTAATCCCTTCAAGGATTTTCTTGGAAAGCGTTTCAGGATTGAAAGAAAATATGCCTTATCAAATGCCTCATCCTGTGGTTGGGCAGGCAGATTAGACCACCAGACCGGCGATTCCTTTCCCTGATGAAACAGGACTTTTCCGAACATCCGGGGATCCATCAGAACGAGGGTACAAGAGTCCATTTTAAGGACCAGATGATCATGTCGTGCCGGGACCATTTCCGGAATTGTCACCTGCATCGAACCGGACATGCCCAAATGTATACCAAGCCAAATATCCCCCGAAAAACAGAAAAGGAGCTTTTTTCCATGGGCATGGGAATCAAGTAACAATTTTCCCTTTAGCTGTTTTTGAATGATTTCCGGATCGGCTTCCCTGAAAATCCGAGCGTCTGGGTGCACATGGACCCGCTTTACCATTTTCGAGATCCCAGGAGACCACTGCTTTCGATAGAATTCTACTTCGGCTAGTTCAGGCATCCTATCTTAAAAGGACCACAACATCGGGACTAAAATCACCGTCCCAATTAAATAAATGATATTCAGAGGCAGGCCGATTTTTATGAAATCGGTGAATCGGTAACCCCCCACCGAATAAACGTAAGTATTGGTCTGGTATCCAATCGGTGTAGAGAAACTGGCGGAGCTGGCTATGCAAGCGGCAATGATGAAGGGTCGGGGATCCACTCCCAAAGTAAGTCCAAGGTGTATGCCGATTGGAGCCATCAAGACGATTGCAGCATTGTTTGAAAGGATTTCCGTTAACAGTGAAGTAGCGAGATATAGGCAGGCTAAAATCAGGATAAGATTCCATGATCCCGGCAGGTTGAGGTCTTGCAGGTGGGCTAGTAGATTAGCAACGTGACTGTCCACTCCGGTCGTTTGCATGGCGATACCTATCCCCAGCATGCCGTAGATCAAAACCAGAATGCTCCAGTCGATAGACGCGTAGGCATCCTGTGGGCGCAGAACCCCGGTAGCCAGGATGATCCCTACACCGATTATGGCTGCTGCGGTGATAGGCATCAGGTTCAAGGACACCGATATGATGACTCCCGCCATTGTCAGGAGAACAATTGGCGCCTTTTTGCGGAAATCCTTGGATGATGTATGGGGACGGTCCAGTAACAGGATATCGTTCCCACGCCGGATTTGTTCGCGAGCGGAATCAGTTCCCATCATCAGGATAGTGTCGCCGGCTTCCAGTGGAAGAATGTCGATCCTCTCCCTCATGTTGATGCCGCGACGATGGATCGCCAGGATGATCATCCGGAACCGCTGACGGAAATTCAGTTCATGAATGGTTTTACCGACAATCGTTGACCGTGGACCAATGATGCCCTCCACAATCGCACCCTCATGGGCGGAGATTGTTTCCAGCCCTTCCCGGTCATCCACCGCCAGGCGTAATCCTTCAACAGATCGGGCCTGCACGAAACCGCTCGGTCGGCAGGCCAGGACCAGTCGGTCACCTGCTCGCAGTTGCACCCGGAAAATATCATCCTCAACCGCGACTCCGCCCCGAATGATTTCCAGGAGGCGTATGCCCTTTGCTTTTTGCAAGGCACTTCCCTTGAAAGTCTCGCCAATCAATGGGCTGCGGGGTCGAACAAATGCCTCGGTGAAGAACTCCTTTCGTTCCTCATCACTTAAAATAGAGGTCAGTGTTTCCCTGACGGGAAGCCGTTTGTTGGCAAACAGTAAGAGATAAATGGTTCCTATGACCATTAAGGGAATGCCCACCTTGCTCAGCTCAAACATGCTAAGTGGTTCAAAACCATATGTTTCGATAATCCCACTAGCCAGGATATTGGTACTGGTACCAACCAGTGTGCAGACTCCACCGAAGATCGAAGCGTAGCTCAACGGGATCAGAAGCTTGGAGGCGGGTGTGTTGAGCTTCCGGGATAATGTGAGAATTACCGGAATGAAAATAACCACAACCGGAGTGTTGTTAATGAAGGCGGAAACCACACCAACAAGAAGAATCATGATTAGCAGGAGGCCGTGGTATCCGAGGCGAGTCAGTTTCTCCAAAAGCCGTGCCAAACCGTCGATGAGACCGCATTTTTCCAACGCGGCGCTTAAAATAAAGAGGGCAGCGATGGCTAAGGGAGCTGGATTGGCGAAAACAGTCAGGAGCTGGTTCATTCCGGGCAGCGTTTCTGAGAATGGAAGAAAGCCAGCCAGCATTAATGCTCCGAATGCAAGGATGGCTGTCATATCGGTCGGAATCCGCTCCATGATGAAGCTCACTAGTGCAGCAAGAAGCACCAGACAGACAAAAATCTCCTCCCAATTCATCATCTGCGACCCATTGTAATGAATTCTTGCATTGAGCAAAGGGAAAAATGCCCGGTCAAATAATTGTAGTGGCAATGTGTTTGACAGGGGGAAAGGGGCTCAATGGTATTTAGCGACTAATCCAAATCTTGTGAATTACGTGAATTTCAAAAGCATCAGAAACTGGAAAACCGGATCCCTGACCGTTCTCGGTGCGCTCATATTGACCTCGAGCGCCTTGGCACAGGCTCCTAAATATGTATCGCCACCGCCACCAACCAAGCATGTAGCCTTGGAATTGCGGCTTCGATACCTCATGCCGCCTGATATCGCCTTTTCCGGGTTAGGTGCAATTCCATTTAGTACTTTGTATGAAACCCCAGGCAACCTGATAGACGGGACTGAACGTGCGATCCAGTATGATGATGGCTACATCAATCAGGATTATATACCAGTGGATCTGATTGAAGGATCTACGGTAACCCAGTTCAAAACATCGGATGATGCGGATGGGACTTCCAGTTTTTACTATCAGAATCCTGATCAGGTGGATAGGGACCTTGACCCGAATACGCTGATGTTTCACCGATATGCTTCTAATCTGGACCCCACGGAAGAGTTTGAAGGAAGTGGAAGCGGATCCTTGGGA
>JAUVDD010000327.1 GCA_030595525.1 Puniceicoccales bacterium | reverse complement strand
GGGTAGAGGATGTGGCTACACTTCTCGATATCATCAGCGGCCACGATCCGTATGACTCGACATCCTGGCCGGATGAACTGGAGCCTGCCTCTGTCCAGCTGCACATGCCGAATGAACCCGGAACGCTGGGCCTCCCAAAAGAATACTTTGGAGAAGGAATCGATCCGGAAGTAAGGAATCGGGTCGAACAAGTCGCCGAAACGTACCGTGGGCTGGGTTATCAGATTAAGGAAATTTCCCTGCCCCACACGGATCTGGCAGTAGCAGCCTATTACGTCATCGCCACTGCGGAAGCATCTTCCAATCTGTCGAGATTTGACGGAATCCGGTACACGCATCGCTCAGACAAAAGCGCGGATGCTGTGGATCTGTACTATCAGTCCCGGGGAGAAGGATTCGGACCCGAGGTTAAACGGCGAATCATTCTTGGAAGCTATGTTCTGAGCAGTGGTTATTATGACGCCTACTACAAGAGGGCTCAGCAAGTACGGACCCTCATCCGGGATGATTTTCTCAAAGCTTTCGAGGACGTCGATGCGATTTTGACTCCAACGACCCCGACTGCAGCTTTCAAGATTGGTGAGAAAATTAACGATCCAATCTCAATGTACCTTGCCGACATATTCACCATTTCGGTCAACCTGGCCGGTCTTCCGGCCGTCTCTATGCCATGCGGTTTGTCAGAGAATGGCCTTCCAATCGGGTTCCAGTTGATCGGTAAGCCTTTCGATGAAGGCCGTATGTTGCAAATTGCGCAAACTTACGAGTCGGCCTCGCCCTTCTCGTCAGAACCGGAAATTTCCAGGAAAGGCTGATTATCCCATGCCAGAATACGAAGCCGTTATCGGACTAGAAGTCCACGTACAATTAAAGACTGCATCCAAGATGTTCACGGATGCGCCAACCGGTTTTGGTCGGCCCCCGAACAGTATTACCAACGCGGTTGTCATGGGCATGCCCGGCACCCTTCCTGTTCTGAACAAGGGTGCCATCGAACAGGCCATTCGGGTTGGTCTGATTTTTGGTTCAAAAATCCCAGAGGTCTTCAAATGGGATCGTAAAAACTATTTCTATCCAGATAGTCCGAAAAACTATCAGCTTACCCAGATGGACGCACCGGTGTGTGTTGGTGGTCAGGTGGAAATCGAGCTGGCGGGTCCTTCCCGTAACTTGATGGGCGAACACAAAATCATCCATCTGGATCACGCGCATTTGGAGGAAGACGTGGGGAAGTTAACACATTTTTCCAAAGACTCTCTGGTTGACTACAATCGCGCCGGGACTCCCCTGCTGGAAATAGTCACCAAGCCCGATTTGCATAGTGCTGAAGAAGCGGTTGCGCTGCTGCAATCGATCCGGATGCATTTGGTGGCGGCGGGTGTTTCGGATTGTGACATGGAAAAAGGGCAGATGCGTTGCGACGCGAATGTCAGTGTCCGGCCAATAGGACAAAGTACGCTTAATCCGAGAGCGGAAATGAAGAACCTGAACAGCATCACCGGGGTGAAGCATGCTATTAACTATGAGATTGGCCGACAAAGCCGTGTCTACGATAAAGGTGGAACGGTGACCCAGGAAACCCGCCGTTGGGATGCGGATCTTGGCCGGACCAGTTCAATGAGGTCCAAGGAAGAAGCGCATGATTATCGATATTTCCCGGATCCCGACCTGCTTCCCGTCCACTTTCCAAGGGATAGGATCGATGAATTAAAAGAGGGCCTCCCCGAAGGTGTCTTTGTTCGCCAACGCCGGTACGAGGCACAATATGGACTGCCCTATACGGTGACTTCCGTGATCTGCTATGATCATGAACTCACAATTTTCTTTGAAACAGGAATGGTCGAGTATGGGAAAAACCCGAAGACCTTGGCCAATTACATTGCCAATGAGCTGCAGCGGGAAAGGTCCCAGGCAGAGGGCGACGGTAATCTTCCGATGGCCGATGTTCTACTTTCTCCTGAAGCTTTGGCCAGAATGGTTCAGCTTATTGATGCAGGCAAGCTGACCAAGTATCTGGCCCGCGATGTCTTTGTCGATATGTTCAATACCGGCAAGGAAGCTCAAACCATTATGGATGAAAAGGGCATCAAGGTGGAAGAACCGGATGCCGGAGAACTGGAACAATGGTGCAGGGATGCCGTTGCGGGTAATCCCGTGGCCGCCCAGCAATTTCGTGAGGGCAATGATAAAGCCATCAACAGCTATATGGGGCCGGTTATGAAAGCTTCCCGGGGAAAAGCCAACCCACAGACTGTCAGGGAAATGCTGATCCGGATTATTGGCGAAACCTGACCCGGTCAGACTCCTGAACGCAATCTCTGTACCCGCTCATACCAACCAACTGGATAGCTGCCGGCAATCGGTTTTCGGGAACGAAGATTCGGTGCGCGGGTTTGCAGAATCTCACCTTTCACGGCTTCCCACTTGTTTTTGAAATCCGCAACTGAACTAGAAGCAACAAGCCCTTTCCTCCACTCAAGAAACTCGCTGTTCAACTCAACCCGATTCTCACGCCATTGACGGATCAACTCCACCGCAGAATCAATATCTCCCCAATCATAAGGTTTTGGCGCAGATTCTTCCTGCCATTTGCCGGTCTTCGAAATGGCGTCTCCATCAGGAATTAATGGAAAACAACCCAGCTCGAGAGACCGAATGAACCAGGGATCATCCAATGAATAATCATTAAGCAACAAGCAGCTGTCCCAAGTGTACATCCTCATCAGTGCAAACTCTGTTGGTAAATTTCCACTCCATTTGACGTGTGCCTTGCACGCCCATGATGGTGCATTTTTACCCCCAGTGACTATTTCCAATTCGCCTGCTTCTTCAGGCCAACGATCCAGAATCGACCGTAACCGGTTCCCATAACGCTTCCATGGTTTCCCGTGCAGCCAAATCCCGGTTCTTGCTTTAGAGCCGGCTCCATCCTTACCAGCCAGCGCAGATTCCAGCTTGGGCGGTTTAATGCAATATATATACTTTTCCGGAATCCAGGCGAATTGCTTTCGAATCACCGTTACCAGCTCCGGATTACCCACAAACACTTTTCCGGTGCATCT
>JAUVDD010000241.1 GCA_030595525.1 Puniceicoccales bacterium | reverse complement strand
CCTCTGCCTGCGCAGATTCAAGGGCCTTCATCTTTTCAGCCAATTCCCTTTGCTTTTCCTCCGCCTGACGTCTTTCCTCTGTCTCACGCTTTAAACGGGCATTCAGTTCTGCGACAAGTCTTTCACGTTCCAATCGCTCCTTCTCTGCCTGCGCTTCCGCCATCTGCTGCGCCTCTTTGGCCTGTCGGGCGAGCATTTCCTTTTCCTCCACATCCTTTTGCATGTCTATCTGGGCCTGCATCAGGAGTTCCTGTTGTTCGGAAAACTCGATCATTTTTCCCTCAAGAATGGATTCTTGCTGATTCAATCGCTTCTGACTAAGGAAGAACATGATTGAACCTGTCACAAATAAAATAATTAGGCTTACTACTAATACGTTAACTTTATTCATTGATCGCTATCCTCATTGGCTTGTTTTGGGGAACATAGGTAAAAAGAATTCTAACAATCACCCCTTGAAATATAGTCTCTCAAAAGATAAGTATTTCGACAATCTTTTTAACTTATTCCAATCCCAAATCCTTCTCCGCATCCTTGAACGTCTGCTCAATTTGAGCCAACCGTAAATTCTCGTTCGCAATCAAAACGCGGTGTGGGCGATGGGGGGGCGGTATGCTGGATGCATGCACCAAATCGTTACTATTTAATCATGCCAGTCTCCGCTCAAATGAGAAATATTGATTTTAGCCAATCGGCCTCTAGCCCTTAATACAAGATGGAGCCAACTGTCAGACTCGAACTGACGACCGGCTGATTACAAATCAGCTGCTCTACCAACTGAGCTAAGTTGGCCCATCTGGTACCGGATCAGGGGCTCGAACCCTGGACAAATGGATTAAGAGTCCACTGCTCTACCAACTGAGCTAATCCGGCACGGGGAAGGGAATGAATAAGGAAAGCTAAATTGCTCTGGGCAAGCCAAAAAGCTGAAAAAAGTGAGATTTTTGGTCCATAAGGACGATATCCTGCTGTATATGCGCTTGCCAGAGTGGGTCGCGGACGTACGCTTTGTTGGCATGATGGAAGATTTTGATGATGAGGTGAGCTCAGAAGAGGTCTCGGAACGTGGAAATAAAACAAGCGCGATTGCGGTAATTATTGCTCTGGTTGGTATAGTTGTCGGAGTGACCGGCATCGTGCTGGCCAACAAGGCTCAAAACGAAGTCAGGACCCTTGAGGCCCGGATGGCAGCCAAGCCCGACAAGACTCAGGATCTCCAGAAAACGGTAGCAGGCCTCGATGAACGCCTGGTCAAACTGGGTGGAGAATTCGTCAAATTGGGACGTGCGGACCGCACGATTCAGGAAAATACCCAGAAGGCATTCACCGAAGTTGGCAGTAGTATCGGTGAAAACCGCGAAGCCATCAACGGATTGACCACGAAGCTGACCGAACTGGTGGGCAATCTGGGAAATTGGAAACCGACGACTTCCATTCGCACAACCAGTACCCCGGCGACAAGTGAGCCAAGCGGGACAACGACCCCAGAAGTGGCCACCGGTACGCTGACAGATGATGGAATTTACACGATTCAAAGTGGCGATACTTTCAGTTCTGTAGCCAAGAAAATGGGAGTGAGCTTGAGCCAGTTGATCGCTGCCAATCCGACTGCCAACCCCAATAGTCTGCAGATCGGCCAGCAGATTGTGATTCCACAACTTTAATCAGCGCACAGCTGTCCAAGTGGATGGACAAGAAAGACATCACCTCCTGGGAATGTCGTGAATCCGAGGTTCACGCGGATTGTCGGGTATACAAGATCCTGCGTGAGCATTGGATTAATGAAAAGGAAGCCTCGGCGGCAGACTTTTTTGTCATGGAGGTCAATGACTGGGCCGTGACGATTGCCCTGACAGAGGAGGGAAACTGTGTTCTGGTAAAACAGTTCCGTTTCGGGACAGGAGAATTCACCTGGGAGCTTCCGGCCGGGGTAGTGGATCCCGGGGAAGATGCCCTTGAAGGGGGAGTTCGCGAGCTATACGAGGAGACCGGGTATCGTGGAGAGAGTGCCAAAGTACTTAGCATTGTGCACCCGAATCCGGCCATTCAGCGAAATCGCTGCCATCTGATAATGGTGGAAGGAGCCCGAAAAATCGATTCTGGAGATCCCGGCCCGCACGAGTTTTTCGAGGTAAGAGAAGTGCCGGTAGCCACCTTGTTCGAATGGGCTAAAGACGGAACAATCACCCATGCTATCGTACACGCGGCGCTGTTTTACCTAAGAGACTATCTGGAAGAAATGGGGATTCCTACTAAATGATTCCGACAGATTTTGGTGTAATATATGCGGAAAGGCTGTATCCGGTTTTATTGTAGTGGTCGCGCTTGAATGTCATCAAGCCGGACTTTTTAAAGGGCAGGTGGACGGGGCTTTGATCCATTCCCAAAAGGGTTCTGGCGAGAAGTGAGAGATGGGGATTGTGACCGACAATTAAAGTCGATTTGTGCTGTTTAATTAGTTTGGAAACGATTTCGATTGGATCTCCGAATGGGGTAAGGGAATCAAATTGCTTCAATTTGACCTTATTATTGGTGGCCCGCAAAAATGGTTCAACCGTTTGGCGAGCACGCAAATATGGGCTGCACCAGATCTCCGAGAAATCATAAAATGAGTTACCTGAAACGAATTTAGCCAGAAATTCAGCGTCATATTCACCTTCGGGAGTAAGTGGCCGGTCAGGATCCGGACCGCCGTAGGAGGCGATAGCGTGGCGCAAAAGAAATACTTTCATTAAACGCGTTATAACAAATTTCTGCAGAATTTAAAGAAAGAGATTGTAGCTCGTAAAAAGAAATCCCAAATACGAGTCTCTTCACACATGGATTTTCACGTCCAGTCATATGCCAAGGAGCTGAAAAAGACTCTGATTCTGGCTGCCCCGATAACCGCTGGGCACGTCAGCCAGATGCTTTTGGGTATTACGGATACATTGATGATTGGCCGGGTCGGCGTGGTTGAATTAGCCGCCGCGGCGCTCTCGCATACCCTTGTCCACTTTATTTTTATCGTTGGTGTAGGCATGCTGACATCAGTATCGGTCCTGGTATCCCATGCATACGGTGCCGGGAAGAAGGCTGAGGCTGCTGAGATGCTGCGGAGGGGACTTGCCATCGGGCTGACGGGTGGATTTCTGATGTTTGGTTTTTTATGGGGAAGTTTTCCCTTCCTGGGATTGCTTCAGCAACCAGCCGATGTCGTGGAAGCGGGTAAACCGTATCTCTGGCTGCTTTCGGCATCGTTGCCGATTGTCATGGCAATCATCTGTTTCAGGAATTATTCGGAAGCACAGGATGCTCCCTGGCCGGCATTCTGGTGCGGGCTTTTTGCGGTTCTCCTGAATGTTTTCCTGAACTGGGTCCTGATATACGGGAATCTGGGAGCACCCCGATTGGAGTTGGTCGGGGCGGGGATCGCCACCCTTTTCAGCCGGGTAGTGAATCTGGTTATTCTGGTAGTCTGGCTGCACAACGATTCCAGATTCAGGGAGAGTTGGCCCGTCCAGTGGTTGATTAGGATCCCACTGAAGTCCATTTGGAGCATGCTGAAAATAGGATTCCCGGTAGGATTACAGTTATTGATGGAAGTGGGTGCCTTTTCCTCAACCACCTTGTTCATGGGATGGTTAGGGGTGGCTGAAATGGCCGCTCATCAGATCGCTATT
>JAUVDD010000185.1 GCA_030595525.1 Puniceicoccales bacterium | reverse complement strand
AGTCTCTCCGGGAAGAGGATGTGAGAAAACTGAAGCGAGGCATCAAGTGGGAAGGCGAGCAATTAAGCCTGGAAAAGGTCATTCCGCGCCACTCCCGCGCGGGTGATGCCTGGAAGCAATTGGAAGTCATCATCCATCATGGTAAAAAACGGGAAATCCGGCGCCTGTTTTACGCATTTGGATACGATGTGAAAAAACTTCGCCGGGTACAAATCGGCCAATTACGACTGAAAGGAATCCCTCGGGGTCATATAAAAACCCTTGGTCGACGTGAAATTCAGCAGCTTTTTGAGACAGAAGATTAATAAGTGCCCAATTGTTGGTGATTAGGATAATTATTCGGTTGAGCCAATTCGCTGCTCTTGCCAATCTAATAACTCATAGACCATGAAAAATACACAGACACGCATTCTCCTGATCCTATCGGCCTTCATACCATTGAGTGCGGTCCTTGGACAAAGCACCAACTTGGATCTTTATATTAATCCGGATATCTATTCGAAGAAGATCGCTTCGACCAAACTCGACGATCCGCGCTTAGGTACTCCGTCTCCCGTACTGGACGATGCAAAAGCTGCCCTGGGATGGCAATTTGCGGACTTTACGGGCACAGTAGAGGGATACGTCCCTGACGCCAAGATTGGCAAGGATATGTTCCCGGTGAACAATACCATCATCCGAGCCCAGCCCGGTGAGGGAAGTGCCGCTCTGGGAGTATACACTTTCGGCAACCCGATGGAGATTATCGACACCGGCCTGTGGTGGAAAATCCAGGTTGAGGCAACGTTCCCGGTTTACTTTGTAATGGATACATTACCTCCTGTCCCGCTGGCCCCAAGCATCTCCGATTCAAATATGGCTACGGCAGATATTGAACCCTCGGCGGGAATGATCGACGATACCACCTTGTTTGATACTTCTGTTGTAGTCGCTGATGGAGGCGTTCCACCCGTTTCAATTATCGAAAGAACCCCCGAACCAAGAAAGGGTGTTGTTGCCCAATACTATACCGGGATACTTCATAGATCGAAACACCGCATTGGATTATTCAAAGCAAAGGCCCCTTATTATCTGGAGGGAGCGAATGGAAAGCGTTTGTTATGGGTCGATTTCGGGGAAATCATCATGCCGGGATCCATCAATGAGTTCCTCGGTAGGGACGTGATCATTAATGGTGAACCCACACAGGATGAAAAATCAAAACAGTGGATCCTTCACGTGCGTACAATTCGGAATACCCGATAGGTGATTTTTTGATATGGAATTATTAGATGGTAAAAAACTATCCCAGGAAATCCTGGCTGAGATTAAGGAAAAGCTGGAAAATGCCAGCGGTCCAAAACCCTGTGTTACATTTATTCGGATCGGGGAAGATCCCGCCTCCGTATATTATGTGAATTCCAAGCAGAAGAAAGCAGCCATGGTCGGGATTGAAAGCCGGCTAAAAACCTTTCCGGAAACAATCTCACAGGAAGAACTTCAATCAGAGATCGAGGCATTAAATGCGGACGAGGCTGTTCATGGAATTCTGGTTCAGGCTCCTTTACCAAAGCATATGGATGAAAAGACTGTATTTAACACGGTCGCTGCTGAAAAGGATGTCGACGGATTTTCTTCCGTAAACCTGGGTCGCCTTGTGCAGGAAGATCCCGAAGCATTTGTTGCGTGCACTCCCGCAGGGATTGCCGAAATGGTTCGTCGCTACAATATCGATACTGTCGGTAAGCACATCGTCGTGCTCGGTCGCTCATTGATCGTTGGCAAACCGGCAGCGCTTCTGTTCATGCGCAAAGCTCCGTTTGCAAATGCGACGGTTACGGTTTGTCATTCACGTACCAGCAATCTGGCAGAGATCACTCGACAGGCTGACATCCTCATCGCCGCAATAGGAAGCGCGGAATTTGTGACGGAAGACATGGTAAAGCCAGGCGCCATCGTCATTGATGTAGGCATTAACCGTGTTGATGATCCTGATAGCAAGAAGGGCTACCGGATCGTTGGCGATGTCGACTTCAAGGCGGTCTCTCCAAAATGCGAAGCCATTTCACCTGTCCCGGGTGGTGTCGGTTTAATGACCGTCGCCTTGTTGATGCATAACACCGTCAAGGCCTGGGAGCTCAGCCAAAATAGAAAGTAGCTAAAATACATGCCCCATCCCAAAATCCTCGTAGTTGATGACCAGTTGTTGAGTACTCGCTTGCTAGAGCGACGCCTTGTGCGAAGCGAAATGAAGGTCTACAGTGCCACAAACGGCACCGAAGGTCTTAAGTTAGCACGGGAAGCTAAGCCGGATGTTATCCTGCTTGATATTGTCATGCCGGGAATGGACGGCATCTCGGTCTGCAAGGAGTTAAAGAAAGATAAAGAGCTGAAGGAGATCCCTGTCATCTTTATAACGGCCCGGACTGGCACGCAGGCTAAACTGGAAGGATTTAATGTCGGAGCAGCTGACTTTCTGGTCAAACCTTTGAATCTTGAGGAGGCTCACGCACGAGTCAAAACACAGCTGAGAATCATTGAGGAGCACAAGGCCAATCTGATATTGACTCAAGAACTGGAGCAATCTCGCCGCCAAGCATCGCTCATGCACCTGACCGAGGGGATCGCCCACAATCTGAACAATTTGCTCGGTGTAATGGTTGGTTATTTAAGCCTTCTGAAACGTAATTCGGAAAATCCGGAAAAGATCCTCGGCAATTGTGACCGGATGGACTCGGCGATTAAACGCATGACTCGGATTGTTCAGCAACTCACGGTAATCGGCCAGTTCACATCGCTTAAGAAGGACAAGGTGTCGCTGCAACGTGTGTTGAAGGGAGCAGTTGCACGATTCCATCGGGTTGCCGCAACAGACTGCCCGGTAAAGCAGGATGTTCATGTCTATGATGACTTTGTATTCAATACCAACCGGGAGCTTCTTGAGGTCTGTCTCGAACGGATCCTACACAACGCCTATGAAAGTTATGAGCAGAGTGAAGGGAAGAAACCTGTCGTTGAATTATTGGTACAATTAATAGGAGACGACACCTTGGAATTGTCGGTACTCGACAAGGGCAAGGGCATCGATCCGGATATCAGGGACAGTATTTTTGAACCATTTGTAACCTCATCTTCCGTCATTGGTCGGGGAATGGGCCTGACCATTGCACAACACAGTGTGAAGTGCCTGGGAGGCAATATTGAGGTATCCGACAGAAAGGGCGGCGGAACCAAGGTTACTATACAGCTTCCTCTAGTAGAGGAAGAAACAGATTCCGAATGAGCGGCAACTTGGCATTTATTGGGGCTGGACGCATGGCCGGTGCCATGGTCCGGGGGATTTTGAATAAAGGTATCTGCGAAGGTCACCGCATAACTTGTACAAGCGCACCTGACGGAACCGCTGAAGCATTGGCGCGCGATACAGGAATTCACTGTACTTACGATTGGAATACACTGCTTAAAAATGCCACTTGGGTAATTCTAGCCTGCAAACCCCAGCAACTGAAGGAATTGCCGGCAGACCTGGGCAAGCTGACCGCTGGCAAACAGATCCTTTCAATACTAGCGGGGACTACCCTCTCCCGGTTAAAAGAGGTTTTTCCCGAGAGCTCGAACATCATTCGTTGCATGCCAAATACTCCCGGAATGATCGGCATGGGAATCACAGGCTTCAGTCCGTTAAATGAATTGGATGATGAAGATGAAGCACAAGTCCGGGGGATGCTGGGCGCACTGGGAGAGGTCATAAGATTACCAGAAAACTCACTTGATGCTGTTACCGGAGTCAGTGGAAGTGGCCCGGCATACGTCTTTGAATTTGTGGCCGCCTTGCGTGACGGTGGAGTGGAAGCCGGCCTTGATGAGGAGACTGCCTACAAGCTTGCTTTGAAAACCGTACAGGGAGCCGCTGCTCTGCTTAAGGCGGTACCAGAAACTCCCGAAACCCACCGAAATTGGGTTTCCTCCCCCGGCGGGACTACGTTGGCTGGTCTCGAGGTTATGGGAGAAGCAAATTTCAGAGAGATAATTAAAAAGACAGTAGCCGCCGCAACTCATCGGTCCAAAGAGCTCTCGGGATCATAAGACACCTATGAGTTGAGCGTTTAGCCTCGAAGATGGACGCCTCTGGGGTAGGGTCCGATTGACAATCGGACCGCTTCGGACGTTTCATCGAAACGTCCCTACCATTGGCCTGCAGTTGGAGTTCTTCGAGCCCCGCGCATGCGGGGCTCAACTCATAGGTGTTCTGGATTCCCCCAGCCACCACCACCCGGTGTCTCAATACGGATAGCCTCGCCAGCATCCAATTCAATACTGGCAACTCCTTCCAAAGGAATCCTTGAACCATCCTTCAGGATCTCCCACTGCTGCCCAGGCATTCCATCCTCCC
>JAUVDD010000177.1 GCA_030595525.1 Puniceicoccales bacterium | reverse complement strand
GTCCGAAGGCGCGTGGCAGCAATTCACCGGTCAAATGATGCAGGGATACCGCTATTGTAAATGCAAGGATTGCCGAGACAGGTGTAACTAATCCATAGGCTGAAATTTCCAGATTATTGAACAATGATTTGAACAATGGATAGCTCAACAAAGCGTACAGGATTAAACAAACCGTCAGTCCGAATCGAATCACTCGAATCGTACGATCACCGGATTCAAATAAAGGTCCAATGCGTTTATCCTCCTCTACCCGATCCCGTAATTCGGTATTAAAATGACTGAACCGAATCTTGATCAGGCTAATCTCACAGGCAACCAAGAGCGCATTCAGAAGAAGAGTTAAAGGGATTCCGATCAGTTCGGTCAGGTATTCGGAAAAAAATGTGGTCAGAAAGTTCATTATAATCGGAGTGGTCCTGCTATTTCAGTAGTCTGCCCAATGCCTCCAGTAATCTTTCGTTTTGCTCTTCCGTTCCAATCGTAACCCTCAGGTAATCCTTCAATCCATAACCAGCCAGTGATCTCACAATTACATCCATTTCCTGCAGAGAATGAAATATCTGTTCCGCATTCTCCAGTGAAAAAAGGACAAAATTGCCCTGCTCGCCAAATGAGGACAATCCCAAGCCCTCGAAGCCTTCCCTCAATTGCTCTCGGCCAAGGGAATTGACCCTCCTGCTCCGTGCTACCCAGGCATCGTCTTTCAAGGCCGCAATGGCTGCCGCCTGGGCCACGGTACTGGTATTAAAGGGAGGACGAACACTGTTTAGGAGACCGGCCAAAGCCGGGTCCGAGAAACCATAGCCAATCCGCAATCCTGCCAGACCGTAGATTTTCGAAAAAGTCCGCGTAGCAATAATCTTTACGCCGTCCCGGATCAGTCCCTGAACATCGAGCGACTGGTCTTCGTATTCCGCATAAGCTTCGTCATAACAAAAAACCACCCATTCCGGCAGCTGTCTTGCAAACCGATCAATATCAGCGACCGGCAGGGCCGTCCCAGTTGGATTGTTGGGATTTGGAAGAAATACCAATCGTGTTTGTTCGGTAATAGCATCCAGAATTGCATCCAGGTCGTGACGCATCCCCGGCATAGCGGCAGGAACAACCTGAGCCCCAGCCAGCATCGCGGAGATCCGATACGAAATAAAGGCATACTCACCGACAACGACCTGCGTATCAGCATCGGCGAACAAATCACAAAGAAGGTAGAAGATCTCGTTTGATCCAGCCCCCAAGGTTAGTTGGTTGGGCTCGAAACCATTCTTCACGCACAGGGCTTGCACCAAATCATGACCGCTGTTTTCAGGATACAGCGCCATATTCGCGGCACTTTCCCGAACGGCTTTAATCGCCCCTGCCGGGGAACCCAACGGATTCTCGTTGGAAGCCAGTTTGATGATTGAATTAAACGGAATGCCTTTTTCACGCGCCAGCAATTCAATCGGTTTCCCGGGTTGATAAACGGGAAGAGATGATATAGGATCACGAGTTAAATCGGAAAATTTCATTTGTTAATCATATCGATTTAAAGACTTATTCGGGAAGATCAATAACGGGATGCAAATCTGCGAAATTACATACGATAGTGCCAGTGCAACTGACAACATGGCAATTGATGCAACGATGCTGGATTTTGGAGGAAAGATGGGGCAAGTCATGTGGCGCCTTTATGGATGGGATGAACCCGCCATTACCTTTGGATACAGTCAGAACTGGTCATGGATTCAAGCTTACATGCATGACTTTGAAGGGGTTTGCATACGCAGGATTACCGGAGGGGGAATTGTGGACCATCGTCACGACCTGACCTACGCATTAAGCCTGCCCCCCGTTCACCCTTTACACAGGGAACCAGCCACGAATCTCTACAGGAATCTCCATCAACACATTGCTGAAATTCTGCTCGACCTTGGTTTTCCCGCTGATGTGGCTCCATGCAACAAACCTTGTAGCGAAGATAACTCCATTCTTCCAACAGGGATATGTTTCGCGGCACCGGAACCTTACGATGTTATCCAAAAACCTTCCGGGGTGAAGCTGGCAGGAGCGGCCATGAAGAGGAACCAGTCGGGGATCCTGGTTCAGGGAAGTTTGGATCTTCAACACCTGCCCGGCTTATCTCAGGATGTATTTGAGCGCGAATTCGGAAGAGTGCTGGCTCGATGGCTGGATGGTGAGCGAACCAAATTTTCCGGCAATCTCCCATTGGATAAACTCGTTGAGGAACGGGATCGCTTCTTATCAAAGGAGTGGAACCAGAAACGCTGAGTTGGTTTAATCTGTCCGTTCCAGTGTGATAATATTCTCGATGTGGCGGGTTTGCGGAAACAGGTCAACCGGCTGAATATCCGTAACCACATAAGGCCCTTGAAGGATGAAGCTCAAATCCCGGGCTTGTGTATCTGGACCACAACTCACGTAAACAATCCTTCTTGGTCCGAATTCCAGCAATTGGCTAAGGAACCGTTCATCGCTGCCCTTCCGGGGAGGATCCATCAAGACGGTTGAACGGTTACCCGGAAAGGTTAGATTGTCGAAAATCGCTTCAGCTGATCCCAACTCAAACTGGACATTTTCAACGCTGTTCAAACAGGCATTCTCCTTAGCCAAAAGCACAGCTCTCTCACTGACTTCAACGCCAGAAACCTGGCGAAAATACGTATGCCCGCAAATCGCAAACACTCCGACTCCACAATAGGCATCAACGAGATAATCAACATCCGGACCCTTGGCCCTGTTCAAGGCGTAATCCACCATTAATGGCAGGACGTGTGGATTATTCTGAAAGAACTCACCTGCCACAAAGTTGAACTTGTACTGGCCAACGCTTTCCACCGCAGTTGCTTTCATGTCGGTCACTACCCCGTCTGCGGAATCCCTCAGTAAAAGCGTTCCACCTCTTTTAAAGGTCACCTCACCGGATTTCAATCTTTCACGGGCCGGACCCATGGCTTCATTGATTGCGGGACTGGCAATCGGACAACTGGGCACATCTATAATCGCCCGAGTTTCTGCTTTTTGAAAACCAATGGCTGTTCCGGGGATTGTCGGCGGACGACGAAAATGCGGGGTTATCTTGGACCTGTAATGATAAGTATGATCCGGGCACCCCAAAGTTGGATTCACGGCAAATTCCAAGCCGGCCATTTTTTTCAAAAGTTGCTCAATCTGGCGAGCCTTCCACTTTAACTGTTCCGGATAAGCGTAATGCTGGTACTGACAGCCCCCGCACATTCCAAACAATTGGCACTTTGGCTCAATTCGCCCTTCAATTCCCTCTAAAACTTCCACCAGATCCGCATCCGAATAATTCTTCTTGTTTCTCCAGACGCGCGCCCGAACACGCTCACCAGGTAAAGTAAATGGTACAAATATCACCCATCCGTCCTTACGGGCGACTCCCTGTCCAAGATTTGTCAGGTCCTCAATTTCCAGATCGAGCTCTTGGTGATAAGGAAAGGGTTCTGGTTGGAAGTTCTTTGGAGGGCTTTTCATTTTTGTACCCTGCCATTCCTTGCCGAGGCGCCAGGGAATCTCAAGAAGCAAATTTGCTCGTCACGAACGATTCAATTCATGATCTTGTCTATGATCCATGCCTGAATCCATAAGCAGTGTACAAAACCCCCGCGTCAAAAATCTGGTACGACTTCGCCATGGTGGACATCGCAAACGCCAGAATCGTTTCATAATTGAGGGTCTCAGGGAAATCAGTCGCGCTATCAATTGCAACTGGCCGATTGAATCGCTGTTTTTTTGTGAGGACCTATTCAAATCACCTGAGGCGTTCGACCTCCTCCATGAGGCAGAGGAAAAGAATATTGAAATCGTCCAGATGACAGCAGATCCATTTCTTAAGGGTGCCTATCGCCAAGGAGCCGACGGGCTTCTTTCGGTAGCTATTCAAAAACAGGATTCGCTGGACGAATTAACCCTAAAAGATCCTCCTTTATTAATTGTTGTCGAATCCATTGAGAAACCCGGCAACCTCGGCGCCATTTTTCGCACAGCGGATGCTGCCGGTGCCGATGCCCTGATCATTACAGATCCTGTCACGGATCCATTTAATCCAAATTGTATCCGTTCATCACAGGGTGCCTTTTTCAGTCTCCCATTCTGCTGTTCCGATAATGCCACAACTATCGATTTTCTGGAACGAAGGCAAATAAGCTCAATTGCCACATCACCAGATGCCAATAATGATCTCTGGGATGCGGATATGCGCCAGCCTACTGCGATCGTATTCGGATCAGAGGATAACGGACTGAGCACGGACTGGCTGAATAACTTTAGTTTGTACAAGCTTCCGATGCAGGGTGTCACTGACAGCCTGAACGTTGCTTCTACAGCGTCAATCGCCCTGTTCGAGGCAGTCAGACAACGGATTACTCAACCTCGCTGACCTTTTTCTCAGCCAACAGATTCAGCGCCTTGAGATCCAGTTTGCCCGATGCCAGGCTAGGAATCGCATCAACACGAACAATAATCTTCGGTATCCAAAGATTGGGA
>JAUVDD010000317.1 GCA_030595525.1 Puniceicoccales bacterium | reverse complement strand
GGAAAACAGTTGGATGCACGAACAATCATGCGCTCACAGAGTGCACCATGATCGGGAAAAACCCCGTAGAAGTAATGAGTCGGGCAAAGATTCGGATTCCCCTCAAGGCATTGCTCGCAGGCACGACAGGCAACGTGTGGTTCCACCGCAATGCGCATTCCGACTTCCAGGGACTCGCCATTCTCATTTTGTGCATCCGGTGAGACGGCAATGATCCTGGCGGAAAATTCGTGCCCGAGGATCATCGGTTCGGTAATCTGGATCGTACCAATCGCAGCAGTTTCGTACATATGCAGATCTGAGCCGCAAATCCCAACGGAAAGGATTTCTATGAGAACCTCGCCTGACTTGGGTGCTGGTGGATCCTCGATGTCCAGTAATTGCAGGTTATTTGCCGAAACCAGATGGACTGCTTTCATGATTTGCCTGGAGTTTTAGTTAACTGGAAGGACACAGATCGGACCCGGGACCGGTTGGTTTGACCCGGAAAGGAATTTGAGACGCCCCGAATCGGGATCGATCGAGAATACAACCACTTCGTTGGAGACCTGACCACCACAGATCAGCCAATTACCACTTGGATCGAGCGAAAAATTGCGTGGAATTTTCACCTCCGCGGGAACGATTTCAATCCGTGAAGGGATTTTGCTTTTGGGATCAATTGAGAATACGGAAATTGAATTGTGACCGCGATTGGCTGTGTAAAGGAACTTCCCGGACGGATGGATGCGGATTTCAGAAGCTGTAGTGGTCACCTCGGGGTTGCGCATCTTGTTTGGTAAGCCCTCTACAGTTGCCAGATGGGATAGTTTGCCGGACGTTGCATTCCATTTGAAGGCATCCACTGTAAGGGAAAGCTCATTCAGGACGTAGGCGTTTTTGCCATCCGAAGAGAATTTCATGTGGCGCGGTCCCGAGGCCGGATCGGTTTTAACCTTATCATGAAGTGACAGCTGGTTGGTTTTAAAATCCGCTTTATAGACATAAACCATATCGGCTCCTAGATCGGGAACCAATGCGTAATTTCCTGACGGATCGAAGGTTACGTTGTGAGGATGTGGTTTATCCTGTCGCTTGGGATCGGCATTGGTAGAGAAAGTATGACGAATTGTCTGCGAAGTCGGGAGAAGTGATCCATCCTTCTTTAATGGGAAGACGCTTATAGTTCCATCGCCATACTGGGCGCAGACTAGCATCCGGCCCTTCTTGTCGACATCCAGATGGGCGCTTCTTTCGCAACCGGTGGGTTGACTGTTGATGGGGTTGAGAACGGGTTTTCCATCTGCGGATTGGACTTTGAAACTGTAGATACTTGATTCCGCGTTGGTTGGACCGGTTCCAACTGAGTACAGAATGGGCTTGGTATCGTGTAGAACCAGAAAGCCCGGGGAGACCAGTTCAGCGACCAGTTCAGGGACTCCGGCAAGTTTTCCATTTGTGGTATCAAGATTGGTGGCGTAAATCCCCTTGCTTCCATTGTTTCTGCCTTGGGATGTGCCAAAGTAAACGGGGAGTGATTCTGCGTGTAGAAGGGTTGTTAACGTCATGCTTAAGAGGATGTATTTAAGGTTTCTCATGAGATAGTTAGGAATATATGGATCGAAGAGAGATGAGTCGATCTGGAAGTTAAATTGCTTTTGGAAGTTGAATCAAAGAAGCAGATTGTTACTTTGCCAGCATCAATGGGGAAGGAATCGACCAGTTCAAAGTACTCAGCAAAGGATGCGGTATTGGTAGCATGGTCCCTGATGGAGGGTTTCCGGAAGGGCTTCGTGCTGGCGATCCTGGCTATGTTATGCGGTACAGGATTGCGCTATATGGTCCCGCTTGTGGCCAGTGGGACGATCGATTACGCCCTTGGAGAGACGGAGAATCCCAGCTGGATTGTTGGAATATTCCAGGGACTAGTTGAGAAAACATGGCTGGCGGAACATCTCTGGTTTTCCGGATTGTTGATGGTTGTGTTAACTGTCTTTGCAGGGATTTTTAACTTTTTTAAAGGCAAGTTGGCAGCAACCGCATCTGACGGGATTTCCCGGAAACTGAAAAGCCGCTTGTATGATCACCTACAACGGCTGCCGATAAGATATCACGACAAGGCAGAATCCGGTGATCTGGTTCAGCGATGTACCTCGGATGTGGAAACACTGCGTTTGGCCATTTCAACACAAGTGGTTGAGGTAAGCCATGCCCTGATCCTGATGGGATTGGCCTTGCCCTTGATGTTCCTTCTGGATCCCCGCATGGCGGTTGCGAGTTTTGTTCTCATCGGACCAATTATTGCATTTGGATATTTCTACATCAAACGGGTCAGGAATCTGTTTTAGAAATTTGACGAAGCCGAAGGTCGTGTGACTGCAGTCGTGCAGGAGAATTTGACCGGTTTGCGTGTGGTCAGGGCATTTCGCAGGCAAAATTACGAAAACGAGAAATTCAGTGTTCCGAACCAGACTTATCGTGATATAGGGCTGCGCCTGATACGATTAATGGCCCTTTACTGGTCTATTTCGGATATGGTGGCACTCACACAGAATGCCATCGTATTGGGATTGGGAATACATTTTATATCAACCGGCACCCTTTCTGTAGGGACACTGTTTGCTTTCATCATGTTGTTGAATCTGGTCCTCTGGCCAGTGCGACAAATGGGGCGTACACTGACTGAGCTGGGGAAATCTGTTGTAGCGATCGGTCGAATACAGGAAATTCTGCGACAACCAGTAGAGGAAGAGGTCATCGCTGATATGCCCGAGTACGGGAAAGGGCACATCGTTGCTGAAGGCCTGACCTTTGCGCACGGCGAAGGCGAGGTTGCCCTGGATTCAGTATCTTTTGAAGTGAAGCCCGGTGAGACGCTAGCCATTCTTGGTCCTTCTGGTTCAGGGAAGTCCACGTTGTTTCATGTCCTGTTACGCTTGTATGACTATCAATCTGGCAGCCTGAAATACGACGGTGTTGAGATGCACGACCTTGATCGTAAATGGTGTCGGCATCAGTTCGGCACAGTCATGCAGGAGCCTTTTTTGTTTTCCAAAACGATAATGGATAATATCCGGTTGGGATGTCCGTCCGCGCATGAGGAGGATGTTTCCAAGGTTGCCCAGGTTGCCTATATTCATGACACAATTCATCAGTTTCCTTCGGGA
>JAUVDD010000231.1 GCA_030595525.1 Puniceicoccales bacterium | reverse complement strand
TTTGAATCCAATCGAAAAAAGCTATAGTGTGGAATTCGATGGTCCCCCTATCAAGGGTATGCTGATGAGTGATGGGGAAATCCGGAAACGCCGGGAGAAAAAGGATGTTGAATTACCAGAGGGCTCCGCCACTGAGCTGATGGGATTGAAGTGTGTCCAGTATGACCTGAAAACTGATGGACCCGATACGAAAATTTGGATGCTGGAAAATGCCCAGTCTTTGCCATATCAAGTAACCCGTTTGTGGGAAAACCTATGGGATGCGTCCCCGCACCTCACCAAGTTGTCGATGCAGCACAAAGGTTTACCTCTTCAAATAGAGAGGAAAAATTGGCGGGGAAAATACCACTTTGGATTACTCTTGAAGGGATTCGATTCCAAATTGCCTCCTGAAGGGACTTTTGAAATTCCGGAGGACTACCATAAGATCGCCTCCCAAGTACATGGCGGTCGCGGTGGCTCCTCAAGCGGCGGGAAACCGGGTGGTGGCGGTGGCCCGGGTGGCGGGGGAGGCCGAGGCGGGGGTAAAGGTCGCTGATTCCTCGATTTAGGCGTACCAGTCCCGTTTGCGCTTTTTCATGTTGTTCAATACGTCGATGGTAATGTTGACGTCCTTGACGATCTGGAAATCGAACATTCCCACACAAATCCAGTCAGCACCATTTTCGAATGCCCATTTGAATCCGTCTTGTGGTTGTAATGCTCCGGCAGCCAACACTTTATAACCCATTACCGGTACTTTCACTCGATTCACAAATTCCACTGTGCGATCGGGGTAGAGACAGAAAAGATTGTTATGGAATTGGTCATGATCCGGAGATTTCTTCCCATCCACTTCAAATGGCAGACGATTCTCTCTAGGATGTGCTGACCAATAATTATCGTGGTGCATGGTTTTCATGTAGTAATCCGGAATCATGCCCATCTCTTCACACTTAATCAGGGTGTCGATTGTGTGAGCCCCCAATCCGGCTGTATATCCCTGCTTGCGGATATAATCGAGCATCTCACCAATTTTCTCAGGCTTTCCATCGCGGACCATCCAGTCGCTGTGGTTTCCCTGAACCTGCAGGATGGCGGCACCGTCATCGATCGCAGCATCGATGTTTGCGAACAAATCCCCCTCCTTGTTGGGTTGGATTTGGGTAATAACCTGAATTTTGCTACCGGTCAGGTCCTTGTACTTTTTCAATACTTTGCTGGTGGAAAACCCGATATTGATCGCATTGATCCCGGCTTGCTCTGCCAGCATGAGGGTTTCAAAAATCTTCTTTTCGGTATTGTATGCCTTAAACAGGGACGAAACGTAAATCAGGTCGCGTGCGTGCGCCCATCCACCGATTAAATTCCCTCCCAGGACGAGGCGGGAAATTTCATTTTTGCCGATTTTTCCTTTGGGCAATTCCCCTTTCAGTTCCTTGATGTCGATTGCTCCAACCTTAATGGTGGCACCACTCAAGCTATCTGTGCCGTAACGCCTCTTGTTCATGAATGCTCCCAGTCCAACAAGGCTCAGAACTGGCAAGCTGACCAAATTCCGGATTGTTTCACGGCGACTACCATCAGCTACAGAACCTGACTCTCCTGAAATACTTCTGATCTGTCGCAATTTATCGATTCCATAACCCCTGTCTTTGAAAAAGACCAAGGCGAACAGGATGGCTGCTTCTATAAATTGCTGGTTTACTATGTAGATATTTCCAACAGGTTGCATCGCGACGGAGGATCCAAACGGCGGATAGGCGAAATAATACATGGTTAACAACAATCCGCCAAGCAACGCCGCGATCCGGGTCCCGAATCCCACTGCAAGGCAAAGGCCAATCAGAATGAGGCCGTAGACATTCAGTGGATCGATTGCCTTCATTAAAATCTCGCTGGAACCCATCCAATTGTAAAATCCGGAAAATATCCCCATCGATCCGTTAAGATAGTAAGCAGCGGACCAATTCTCTGCCATCATCTTACTTATACCTTCATATAGGAAATGCCAGCCGATGGCTAATCGAAGGATCGTTATAATAAATGTCTTGGTTGAGGTGTTCTTCATTATCTGCAGTATTTCGGGGTTTCAAGTTTGAGCTAAAGCGTATAGGTAATGGCAACCACGGGGTCAAGTTTCCATAAAATGGCGTAATCCGGCACTTTCCTGAAAACCTTTTCACAAAAGTATTTATTATTTGCGGGAGAAGTGTTACCAGAATCTTATGAAATTACTGCCCATTGTCATTTTGCTAATCACGGTTTCGCCGATTCCGTCAATTGCGGGTTCGGGAATAAAGGAGGATGCTCGCCCAAATATCCTTTTAATCCTAGTGGATGACATGGGGTATTCGGATCTCGGGTTCATGGGCAGCGAGATACAAACCCCGAATCTTGATAAATTAGCCACCAACGGCCTGGTGTTTGCCAATTTCACCAATTGTGCGAAGTGTGAAACAACCCGCACAACTTTGATGAGTGGTCGCTATCACACTGAAATAGAAAAGGGAAAGGCTGACAATATAGTCACCATTCCGGAAGTTCTTAACACGGTGGGCTACCAGAGTTTGATGGTGGGCAAATGGCATATTTTTGATACCCCGTGGGAAAGAGGATTTGAGCATTATTTTGGATTCCTTGAAGGAGCGACGAATCATTTCACGGGAATCGGATCCAGTGGAACAAACACCTATTATGTGGATCAAACGCCGTACGAGATCCCTCCAGATTTCTATACGACCGACAAATTCACCGATTTCAGTACCAAGTATATTCGCGAGCGGGACAAAGATAAGCCATTCTTCATGTATCTCGCTTACAATGCTCCGCACTATCCGCTCCATGCGCCGAAGAAGGATGTCATGAAATACCGAGGGAAGTACATGGATGGATGGGAGGCTCTCCGGGAAACCCGCTACAAGGAGATGAAGAAGCGCAATATTATCCCTAATGACATGATCCTCTCCGATCCAGAACCAGATGTTCGTGCATGGGATTCGCTTACGGATGCAGAAAAGGATGACATGGATCTGCGGATGGCCACTTATGCGGGCATGATTGACCATGTTGACCAGCAGATCGGCAGGATTATCAATACCTTGAAAAAAGAAGGTATTTTCGAGAACACCTTGATTCTATTTTTAAGTGACAACGGTGCCTGTCCATTTGACCGTACGGAAAAAGCGACTTTGGAAAACGGATACAAACCATGGGATGGTAAGTCCTATTACTGTTATCCAAAGGAATGGGCAAACGCCTGCAATACACCGTTCAGGAAGTATAAGCAGAACCAGAATGAGGGAGGCATCTCGACTCCATTGATCGCGCATTGGCCCAAGGGTATCTCTGTGCCAGGAACTTTTGACAGACAGCGCGGCCATCTCGTGGATTTCCATGCCACATTCCGGGAACTGGCAGGAGCCCAGTATCCAACCGAGTTCAATGGCAATAAGATTGGTCCCGCTAGGGGAATTAGTCTGGTTCCCGCATTTTCAGGAGATCAGCGAGAGGAACATCCTTACTTATATCAGAATTTCAGCAACAAGTATACGGCACTGATTATGGGGGATTGGAAACTGGTAGACGAAAAATATCTCTATAATCTGGCCAATGATCGCACGGAAAGTAAGGATTTGAAGGATGTTTATCCAGAGAAGTTCGAACAGATGATGACCGATTGGAAACGTCTGGATGACGAATTAAACCTGCGGAAACCGAAGAATATGGAGAAGAAATCCTGAACAGGATTCACCCAAT
>JAUVDD010000276.1 GCA_030595525.1 Puniceicoccales bacterium | reverse complement strand
TGGTATGTAAGTAAGAAGTTTCATCACCCAGCTCAGGGTTGATTCGTCATCTTCCCCGATGTGTGTGGCTACGCCTGACTTTGCCATGTGCACCTCGGGTCCGCCCAGATCCTCCTTGGTCACTTCCTCTCCGGTTACCGTCTTGATAACATCCGGACCGGTGATGAACATGTTGGATGTGTCTTTCACCATGGCCACGAAGTCTGTTATTCCAGGAGAATAAACCGCTCCTCCAGCACATGGACCCATGATTACGCTGATCTGAGGTATTACACCTGATGCCTGCGTGTTGCGGAAAAATATATCCCCATAACCACAAAGCGATCCGATGCCTTCCTGAATACGTGCTCCTCCGGAGTCGTTAAGTGTAACAATTGGTGCGCCGGCATTCATTGCCATGTCCATGATGTTGGCCACTTTTTTGCCGTGCATTTCACCGAGGGATCCTCCCAGTACAGTGAAATCCTGAGCTGCCACATATACCAGTTCACCATTTACCCGGCCAAATCCGGTTATCACTCCATCTCCAGAGCTTTTCTTTTTACCTAGTCCAAAGTGCTCGCTACGAAGCTCCACAAATCCGCCCACTTCAACAAATGTTCCTTCATCGAAAAAATACTCAATCCGTTCCCAGACCGTCATCTTGCCACGCTGGCGTTGCGCCTCCTGTCTCGCTTCACCTCCCCCAAGCTTGATTTGCGCCTTGGTCTCGCGCAACTTAGCGATCCTAGCCTGATTCAGTTGGTCTGCTACTTGCTCCTTATCCCCTGTTTTCATAAGATTATTTAAGATACAAGCCGTTAAAGGTGTGAAACTTTAATCCCCTGAGCAAGCGTTTCTTTTTTTGGTCCTTCAATAGATTCTGTTAATTAACAGATAAGAAATACTAATACAGTGCTTGCATAGTATTATTTTATTTGATCCGGAACAGTTTAACACTTTAACAATTTTTCACATGTTAAACATTGTAGGACAAGAATTGCGAAAGGAGTTTTCCAACAACGAGGAAGTGTGCCGACACGTAATCGGACTCTTCCAGTTGATGTCGAACAAGCAGCGGTTCCGGATCGTTTGCATACTGAGCCGGGGACAATTTTGTGTGAACGAAATCGCACAGATACTTGGAACGGACAAGTTATCGAATATTTCACAACAACTAAAAGTTTTGCGATTAGCGGGTGTGATCAGGAGTGATCGGGATGAAAAGAAGATGGTCTATTCGTTAGTGGATGACCGCTTCAAGGATGTAATTTATTTCCTGAAACAAAACTACCTTTAGAATGAAAAAAGTACTGATACTAGGAGCCGGTACAGCTGGCACAATCATGGCGAACACCCTGAGCCGCAAAGCTGGCAAGGAATGGGATATTACGATAATCGACCAGGCGGAGGAACATTACTATCAGCCAGGCTTTCTGTTTATGCCCTTTGAAGTGTATACAGAAAAAGATGTTGTGAAGCGCCGTCAGAAGTTCCTTCCATCGCGTGCCGAATACAAGCAGGCGAAATTGGATCGAATCCTGCCGGACGAGAACAAGGTTCTCCTTGAAGGCGGAGCTGAAGAAAAGTATGATATCCTGATTATTTCAACTGGATGTGGGGTCGCACCAGACGAAGTGGAAGGTATGACGGGTAGTGACTGGGGAAAGAAGTCTCATGACTTTTATACTTTCGAAGGTGCCAGCAAACTGACCAATGCTATGAAAAACTGGGAAGGCGGTCGTTTGGTAATCAATATTGCTGAAATGCCGATCAAGTGTCCTGTAGCTCCCCTTGAATTTGCGTTTCTGGCAGATTGGTACCTGACCAAGAAAGGCGTACGTGACAAAACAGAAATCGTCTATGTAACGCCCCTCTCGGGAGCGTTCACAAAGCCAATTGCCTCTGCGATTTTAAACCACTTGCTGGAAGAAAAACAGATAAACGTAGTCCAGGACTTTTCAATTGGAGAAGTGGATAATGAAAGCCACAAGATTGTATCCTGGGACCAGAGAGAAGTTGAGTACGACATGTTGGTCGCAGTACCACCGAACATGGGGGATGAACTAATCGAGCGTTCCGATATGGGTGACGAATTAAATTTCGTTCCGACCAATCGTGACACCATGCAGGCGAAGGCCGCAGACAATATCTTCGTGATTGGGGATGCTACAGATCTTCCAACTTCGAAAGCTGGATCAGTTGCCCACTTTGAAGCGGAAGTCCTTACAGGAAATATTCTTTCGTATATGAAGGAGGAAGAGATGGAAGAGCGATTTGATGGACATGCAAATTGCTTTATCGAATCGGGCTTTGGTAAAGGATTTCTCTTGGATTTCAATTATGAACAGGAACCGGTTCCGGGGCATTTCCCCTTCCCTCACGTTGGACCATTCGGACTGCTAAGCCAGACCCGTATCAATCACATAGGGAAATTGGCATTCAAGTACATTTACTGGCACATGTTGTTGAAGGGCTATCCGATCCCGTTCGTGGACCATAAGATGTCCTACATGGGCAAGAAGGTTGCCCGGACAGTTTCATAAACAATTTTAATTAAAGAAAATTTATTAACCAAAATCTAGTAACCACCAAAATAGAATAATTATGCCAACTAAAGAAATAGCAGGAACAACAATCGATGTAACCGAAGAGGGTTTCCTCACAGACCGGAGCCAGTGGAGCCGTGACTTAGCAGGAGCCCTGGCAACCGAAGAAGGCATTGAGCTGACAGATGAACACTGGAAGGTCATTGACTTTATCACTGCCGATTTTCAAGAAAAGCAAGCTGTTCCAGGCATGCGTCGCATGAACAAGGTAGGCGGAATTCCCACCAAGGATCTTTATCGCCTATTCCCTAATGGCCCAATCAAAAAAGCAGCACGGATCTCAGGTTTTCCTAAGCCGGCAAGCTGCGTATAAGGAGAAATATAATGTCAGACGAACCAATCAAAAAAGTATGCATCGTTGTTTCCAAGGGATCCTTGGAAGGCGTATATCCTGGCCTGATCATGGCTAACGGTGCTCGCATGGAAGGCATTGAAGCCAACCTCTTCTTCACATTCTTTGGACTGCATGCAGTAGTGAAAAAGAAAATGGACAGCTTGAAGGTAGCAACGGTGGGAAATCCTGCACTTTGCGTACCAGATGCAATGGGTATGGCTATGCCAACAATACTTGGTGCTATCCCGGGAATGTCCGCCTTCGCCACCATGATGATGAAGAAGGAAATGGAGAAAATCGACATTCCTCCAGTAGGAGAATTTATCGAGATGATTAGCGATGCAGGCGGCAAAATGTATGCCTGTAAAGCCACCGTTGATATGTTCAAAATAAAGGATGAAGACTTTTGTCCTCAGATGGACGGCGTTCTTACCGTCGGTGATTTCTACGAAATGTCCGCTGGTTCACAGATCATCTTC
>JAUVDD010000074.1 GCA_030595525.1 Puniceicoccales bacterium | reverse complement strand
AACCTGATCAGAATCACAGCCAGTAAGGATTTCCGAAATAATTTGATCCGGATCCTCAGTACGAGGGTTATCGGAAGTTATCCATGCGATATCAGCAATATCCGTTGCCAATCCACCCATCAAGGGACGCTTTCCTCTGTCGCGGTCACCACCACACCCAAACACAACATGTAGCCGACCCTTACAAAGTAAGCGACAATTCTCCAGTACATGCTTCAATCCATCGGGATTGTGGGCATAATCTACAATTGCAGTTGCACCGTTGGGAAGAGTGAAACGTTCCATCCGTCCGCATACCGATGGGAAGGATACTAATGCCTCCGCTATCCGCCCAAGACTAAAACCACTGCCGACCAGTAATGTGATTGCCGACATGGCATTCTCAATCTGGAAGGCTCCAACAAGCTGGGTTTCAAACGAACAGGTCTCTCCCTTGTATTTTACCGTGAACAAGGACTTTGTAGGATGTAACTCGAAATCAACCAGCTCCAGATCCGCTCCTGAGCCATCTTTTCCATAGGTTATCACGGTTGATGAAGCGGTTTTCGCAAATGCATCGCAAAACGGTGATTCCTTGTTCAAAACACATAATCCCGATTGCCGGACGCGGGTGAACAGTTGGCGTTTTGCCTCGGAATAAGCCTCATGTGTACCATGGAAATCCAAGTGATCCCGTTCAACATTGGTTAGAATGGCTCCTTCAAATGCGATCCCCTCAACCCGTTCCAAAGATAGGCCATGCGAAGACACTTCCATCGCAACCGCCTCGGCTCCCTCGGTTTTCATGTGCTTCAATTGTCCATACAATTGGGGAGCAAGTGGAGTCGTGTAAGTACCGGGCATACTAAACCTGCCCTCCAGTTCTATTCCCAATGTGCCGATACTGCCGCAAGCCGTTTCCAAACGGTTGAGCATGTGTGCCAGCATGCGCGTGGTCGTAGTCTTCCCGTTGGTTCCAGTCACCCCGAAAACCCGCGTGTAAAGATCTGGATAACCATTCAGCAACCGGGAAAGCTCACCCAATGCTCGTCGAGGGTGAGGTGTTATCAATTGGGGGACATCGAGTCCTTCAATTTTCTCCGGAGCAACAACAGCAGCCACACCCGATTCCGACAAAGATTCCAAGTGCGTCCGCCAAGTCTGCCACTTATTATATTCCAGATACTCGTTAATACAGACAAACAGGCAGTTGTTGCCGGTTACTTCAGATGGATGGCAAGCAATTGCGTCGATTTCAGCCTGAGCCAGTCCGAAAACAGACTCCGGCTGAACTACTCCAAGGATTTCAGAGATCGTTGCCACTAAATAGATCGATTTAGAAAGTTAATCCAGCAAAGCCAGTTCCAAGGTCTCGGCGGCCTTGATCTTGGCAAGGTCTTCCATGTCTGGCGGGACTCCTGCTATCGCCTCCTCAATGGTCGTGGTGCCTTCCTTTACCTTGAGCATACTGTCCTGGTGAAGGGTTCTCATATTGTTACGAACCGCAATACGCTTAATCTTCGCCGTGTCGTATTCGGCGTTGATTCCGCGAATTAACTCCTCGCTGGTCGGCATCAGCTCGTGAATACCAACACGTCCCTTGTAACCAATTCCACCACAGGCTGGACATCCACCTTCCTTGGCATGGGCAATCGCTCCAGACCAGTCGATAGCGCGTTTGAGGATGGCTTCCTCCCGACCCTCTGCATCATTGATCATTCCACAAGTCTTGCATATACGACGCATCAATCTCTGGGCACACACACAAACCAGTGATGCTGAAATCATAAATGGTTCAATTCCCATTTCAGTCAATCTGCTGATCGTACTGGGCGCATCATTCGTATGCAGTGTACTGAAAAGCATGTGCCCTGTCAGGGCAGCCTCGACTGCAATCTGCGCAGTTTCCTGGTCACGTATTTCCCCTACCAGAATAATATCCGGGTCCTGTCGCAGAAAGGAGCGTAGTGCCTTCGCAAAAGTCAGACCGATCTGGCGATGCATCTGCATCTGAAGCAGACCGTCCAGCGTGTATTCAATTGGATCTTCAGCTGTTCGAATACATTTCGCCGGATCATTGATTTCATTCAACGCACTGTACAGGGTCATGGATTTACCTGAGCCCGTTGGACCGCAGTGCAGAACCATTCCGTACGGTCGGACGATCAATCCACGATACATTTCGAGGTTTTCCTCGCTGAATCCAAGAGCCGGTAGCGGTAAAGTCGATTTCTGCTTGTCGAGGAGACGCATAACGGCACCCTCACCATGATTCAGTGGCGCAGTCGAGATACGAAGGTCAACATCGATCCCTTTTCTATTAAACTGCTTGTAGATTATCCGCCCGTCTTGAGGAAGTCGCTTTTCCGCGATATCCAGATTCGCCATGATTTTGAGGCGCGCCATCAGTGTGGCACAGGCCTTTGGCGGGATACGCAGTTTCTCCTGACAAACTCCATCAACACGGACCCGGACACGTGATTCATTTTCGAAAGGTTCAACGTGAATATCCGATCCGCCTGAGAAGTAGGCATCTTCGATTATTCTGGATGCCAATTGAACGATTGGGCTGTTGTCGTTTTCCAGATCCTCTTCGGTTAGCTCGAGGTCCTCACCGTCATTATCGAAGTCGATATTCAGGGACTCCATCACATCTCCAAATCCCTCGGGCCGGAGAATTTCGTCCTCCTTCACAAGGAATTGCTCAACATCGCTTGCTAATCCCAGCATCCGATAAGCTGGACACTTTATCTTATCCTGGATCGAGTCCAATAAGGAAGTGTTAAACGGATCAGTAATGACTACTACAATGTGAGTCCCGAATGTTCCGATTGGTAGAACATTATTCTCGTTGCAGAAATCCTTATCCAGTCGCTCGAAAGTCCGGTCATTCACCTGGAACTTCTTCGCATTGAAAGGCTCAATATCGAAAGCAGATGCCTTTGCCAGAAGAATACTGAATGGATCTACCCCGTATTTCTCCAACAGGACGGCTTCAAGCTCATCACCGGAGATATCCTCTTCCCCGCTAGTGATTTCAGTAACCGCTTCCTGGTCGAGGAACTTGTCGATGACCAATTCATGTAGGACGGAACGTAGTACTCTTGGAATCGCCATCTTATGCCTCGCTATTCTCAGGTTGTTCCTGTTTGGCCTGTTCGGCTGCCTTTTGCGCTGCTAGTTCAGCTTCCTTCGCTGCCATCGCCTCAAATTGTATTTCCAGTTGGCTCATTGAAGAAATGTACCAATTGATTCGTCCTTCCAAACGCTCCTCCCAGAATTTCCTGACAATATCACTCATGTAGTATGCGGTTGCCAAAAACCAACGATTGCCAACCCGGTCAATTGGAAGGGTCCACGAGGCACGCATCAACTCGAGAGGAATATCCTCAAATAACTCTTCATCTATATCGTAGTTTTCCAACATCACCGCACCAACCGGATAATTCTCCAATTGATAATCGAGAAGGCTTTCCTCAGCAAGGGATTGGTGATCATAGATCATGAGCCGCAAAAGACTTGCACAACGGATATCCTTAGCCCGGGCCAACCCAATAAAATCTTCATTTGCCTTGTCCATCTCCTCTACGGAGGTGAGACCAGCCTCCACCAATCGTGTACCCAGTACACGGTTGGATTTTATCATCAGACTGCTTGTTTTGCGCTCCATGAAATATCCTCTCTGTTAACCCGCCAAAACACCGGGAAATGCCAATTCCTTATCTTCAAGAACATCATCAACACTGACATTGTCAGAGTCTATTCCCAACCTCAAGACAGTATCCTTCAAGTCCTCACCAGGTTTGCGGTGCAATAGAATATACTCCCGTTGACGGCGCCTGAGATAGGTTCCTGCATTCAAACAAATCGCTGATGGCACTTCGTTGATCACGTCGGCGTGCAGGACGTTGGACAGTTGATCGGTTGAAATATCTTCAGCAAGTTCTGACAGCCTACTAATTTCAGCCAATTTTTCCTGTAATTCAATGTATCCGCCCGGCCATGGATGGTGCAACAACTGGGCAAGTCCATCTGTTCCAATTGCTTCCTTCTCCTTTTCACCGAGAAAGCGGTTGATGTAGGCAGCCGTATCCAGCAATCGGTCACGCAAGGATAATAAGACCGGATAATCCGAGGAAAACATTGAGGCATGCGCTTCCTTCATTCCTATCTCAGAAAGTTCGAACCGGGCTCCCATTGGCAACACATACATGATGCGCGACATGGAAATATCCTTCCCGCAGGTTTCCACAAAATTCACCCAGTCAGAGAATTTCTCTTTGGCGGCATCATCCCACTCCACATCCCTCAGGTCCACCAGCAAAGCTCCCGGGAATCCTTCGGAATCCATAAACCAATTAAGGGTAATCTCCTTATCCGTGTCAGCAAATTCTATTCGAACAACATCCGAGCAGACTTCATGTCCGGTCCAGTTCATAATTTCCATGGCAACCTGACGCACCTCGGCTCCATGCTGCGTATAAAATGGCAGATGGCGACTGCTGTTGGCAGAATTCCATAAAGTCTCGAGAAAACGCTTATTTTCGTTACTGGCATCCGACAGGAACGAAGCCGGTGATGGATAGGTCACCGTTACCTTCTCCTGCTGAAAACTGATTTCCGAGGCCTCCATGTCCATCGCCTCGGCTGTTGCCTGCTCGCTGGCCGATGGCTTCACAAATCGTGCCACATTCTCCAGCAAGTCCTCAATATTAAAGGGCTTTTCCAAAACCAATGTGACACCAATATTGGCGACCTTGATCAATTCCGGCATATTCATCAGCCCGGATATCATGATCACCGGTAAATCCGGATTAATGCGACGCGCCTCCTGCAGGAATTCCGCACCATCCATTTGGGGCATTTTATAATCCGTAATTACCAGTTGGTAGTTTTCCTGTTTGATACGGACAAGTGCTTCTTCCGGATTCAGACAGTAATCCGCCTCATACCCGCTTCCCTGCAGAAGCTCGTGAAGCATCACTGCGAATTTTTCCTCGTCGTCGATTAAAATAATTGGTTTAGACATCCTTAAATTCCTTTATGGGCTCTTCCCGGTTACCATTTGCATTGCCTCTTCGTAGCGTTGTTTCTCCTGCAAAAGGAATCGTTCGAAAGTGGATCGAACATCATCCAGAGTGGAAGCATCCGCCTGATTCGGGTCGAGAGCTGCCTCAAAGTGACGAACCGTGGGAGGCAATGGCTGCGCAAGGCTGACCGCCCGAATTACAACTGATCGCAATTCAACAAAATTTTCCTCCCATTGATGAGACAAAAGGAGTGTCCTTAGTTTTGTATCGAAAACCGCTTCCTTGGATTGTTCCTGAATTTCCACCTTGGCGATTTCAAGCAGATCCTCAGGCATTTTCGCCAGAGGCGGCACATGCACCTCATTCGCTCCAAGGAACAAATACAACTCGTCATCAATCACTTCATCTTCGTAAAGATCCTCCACCGAGCGACTCAAACAGAAAATCATCCTCAACGGGCTGTCTGATCCGCCCTTCTCATCACCGAAATTCAAAATCGCCTCGACTTCTTCCTCAGACAAACTTTCCGCTTCATTCACCACCAGGGTAACGGGACTTTCCGCAAGCTCGCCTTCAAGGAGAGCACTTAGTCGATCAGCAGTCACAGAACCCGGTCCAAGGACTTCACATCGCTGTTTATCCTCTGCCAATCCAACGATGTCACGGGCAATATCCTCGAACATAGTCCCCTTTGGACCGATCAATAAAAGATTTCTCCTGAATCCCGATGCTTTACGGGCTTTTTTGATGAAATCCTTACCACTGGTCGACTCTCCCATGATACGCCCAATATGGCGGGCACCTTTACCGGATTCATCTTTGTCGGAATCACCATTTCCGCCGTTTTCCTTTTCCTTTGCGTCCAGGATATCGGATGCCTTCTTCAACAGGGAAAAAATATTCAGGGGCTTAATAAAAATGCCTTCAACTCCGTCGCGGATCAATTCGCGAATTGCCTCATCGTTCAGAAACCCGGATACAAAAATGACCGGTAGATTGACGCCGCGTTTCCTTAATTGATTAAGAAATTCCGTACCGGTGAGGCCACCAGGCAAGCGGTGGTCGGACACAATCAGGGAGACGTTTGCTTTTTCAAGCATTTCAAAACCCTGCTCGGCACTAAATGCAGTGTGGACGTCATAGCCTGCCTGCTGGAAGATGCCTTTCAGGAGATCACTGAAGTCCTGATCGTCATCAACGATAAGAATGGATTTATTCATTGAATGGGGAGATTTTGCTTAAGATTCGGTTACTTTTCTTGCGAATGCAAAAAGTGACTTCCTCAGCTGCGGCATCCCCTCCCCGAGCAGACAGGAAACGGTGACTGGATCCACACCAGTTTCCTTACGGAACGGTTCAAGGTTTTGGGCTGCTGCTGATTCATCTATCTTGTTTACTACTACAAGCCTGGGCTTCTCTGCAAGACCCTGACCATAGTAATCCAGTTCTTTTATAAGATTTTGATAATCTTCCCACGGTGGGCGCCCATCTTGACCACTCAAATCAATTAGTATTACGAGTCCTTTACATCGCTCGATATGGCGAAGAAATTTGTGCCCGAGTCCTTTATTGACATGTGCACCTTCGATCAGCCCCGGAATGTCGGCGATTTGGACGCGCAATCCATCCTCTTCAGCCTCCAAGACTCCAATAACTGGATTCAGTGTTGTAAATGGATAACTCGCGGTTTTGGGACGAGCCGCAGTTATGTTGGTTATCAGCGTCGATTTACCGGCATTTGGATAACCCACCAAACCAAGGTCAGCAATTGACTTCAGAATGAACCTGAATTTGCCATGCTCCCCGGGGGTGCCTTCCTTGAATTGACGTGGTGCCCGGTTCACGGAGCTCTTAAACCGCAGGTTACCCCATCCACCACTGCCTCCCTGCAGTAGAATCTGGCGATCACCCGATTCGAGCAACTCCATCACGGTTTCCCCGGTCGAGGTATTAATAACCACTGTACCGGGTGGCACTTTCATTTCACATGGTTTTCCCCTGCGGCCAAACTTATTGCGCCCCATGCCCCCAACACCGTTTTCAGCGTTCCAATGGGGTTTGAAATGGTAAGTCCTTAAATCTGCGGAATTTTCATCCGCGATCAGGATAACACTTCCACCATTGCCACCATCGCCACCATCGGGTCCACCTTTCTCTATATATTTTTCCCTGCGGAAACTGACACAGCCATTTCCACCATCCCCCGCTCGTAGCTTGACTTCCACCTCATCGACAAACATCTTTATCAATAGGGGTGTTCCTGCTTGCCTTGGCAAAGGAAAAATCACCATTCTGAATTTCACCACACGGATATATAGAAATGAAAAAGGTAGCCATCATAGAAGATCACACTGCAGTACGGGACATGATCGCCCAAATCGTCCGTACCATGGAGGGTTGGGAAATCGTAACAGAATCAGGCGATGGTCGTCACGCCTTGGAGGAATGCCTGAAGACTGAACCGGATTTCATCATTCTCGATATCATGCTTCCAGGCTTGAATGGCTCAGAAATCCTTCGCCGCCTGCGTCGCCAGTTACCGAACGTCCATGTTCTGGTATTCTCCGGCTACCAGGACGCTCACCTGCTTC
>JAUVDD010000278.1 GCA_030595525.1 Puniceicoccales bacterium | reverse complement strand
AGTTCAAGAGACAACTTCAATCGCTGTGCCTCACCACCGGACAAGGTGGGTGCTGGCTGTCCCAAACAGATATACCCAAGTCCTACTGCCTGCAGCGTCTCCAGCTTAGCGAATAACTTGGGTTGGTGGGCAAACAACCGGATGGCTTCATCAACCGTCATTGCCAATACATCCGCTATATTGTACCCCTTGAACCGGACTTCCAGGGTTTCCCTGTTGTAGCGATTTCCATGACAGCTCGGACATTCCGTATAGACGTCGCTCAGGAACTGCATGTCCATCTTGATTGCACCGTCTCCCTGACACCGCTCGCATCGTCCACCACGAACATTGAAACTGAATCGCCCGGGTTTGTATCCGCGGACCTTTGACAAAGGCGTTTGCGTAAACAATTTGCGCAGGTCATCAAAAATCTTTGTAAAGGTCGCAGGATTGGATCGCGGACTCCGGCCGATAGGATTCTGGTCCACTCGAATGACACGATCGAATGTATCCAATCCATCGATACTGCTGTGACGCCCAGGAATCTCCTTGGCGCGATTCAGTTTAAAAGCCGCAGTCTTCCCGAGAATCCCGTTCACAAGCGTGCTTTTCCCCGATCCACTGACTCCACTGACAACTGTCAGCAAGCCGACGGGAAAACTTACATCCAAACCCCTCAGGTTGTTCTCACTCGCCCCCTTAACCGTCAACCACCCAGATTCGGGTTCCTTTACGGGAACAGCACGTTCTACTTTGGCAATTCCTGACAGGTAGGCTCCAGTCTGGGACCGTTTGTCATTTTTCGCCTCCTCAACGGTTCCTTCAAAAACAATTTCTCCCCCGGCACCACCAGCTCCTGGTCCGACTTCAATGAAATGATCTGAAGCAGAGATTACGTCGGGATCATGCTCAACCACGATGACACTATTCCCACGGTCCCTTAACTCCATCAGGCTCTCCAGCAGTTCAGCTGTATTAGCCGGATGCAATCCTACGGTCGGCTCATCAAGAACATAAGTTACGCCAACCAGGCCCATGCCCACCTGAGTCCCTAAACGGACTCGCTGAGATTCCCCGCCACTCAGACTGGAATATGAACGGTTCAGGCTCAAATAATGCAAACCGACTTCGTTGAGGAATTTCAGTCGACTCTCCAATCCGTTAATTGCCTCCTCAAACCCCGGAAGCTTAAGTTTCCGTACAAAGTCTAACGCATCACGAATGCATAGATTCAGGAAATCCGTATAATTCATTCCTGCCAGCAGAATGGATCTTGATTCGATACTCAGCCTCGCACCGCTGCAATCCGCGCAAGTATTCCGTGTCTGATATAATAGCAGTCGGTTCCTCAAGCCATCACTTGATGTATTCCGGCGGGTGTTCATCAAGTCCGCCAAAACGCCATCATATGTCATTTCCACGGGCTTGCGATTTCCAGGTTTGGTTTTGAACAGGAATACTCTCTCGCCTGTTCCAAACATAATGTCCTTGCGAACTTGTTCCGGAAGTTCCTCCCATGGTGTTTTCGGATCAAAAGGATACTGTTCAGACAATTGCTTAAGAGTGGCATTTCGTTGAATGATCATTCGCCTCGAACCCAAACGCCATGGCTTGACCGCTCCCTTTCGCAAAGAAATTGTCGGATCAGGAACTACCAATTCCGGAGTGAATTGCAGGGTTTCACCGAGTCCGCCACAGGTCGGACAAGCACCATCCGGATGATCCCAGGAAAAGTGCTTGGGTGTTGGAGGTGTATAGACCGTCCCGCAGCTCTCGCATGAAAAGTGTTGGCTGACGGTGAATCCCCGCCATTCGCTCTCACGGCTCTCTTGAACCATAACAACAGCCATATTATCAGCCTCGCCAAATGCCAGCTCCAGAGAGTCTGCCAATCGACTGCGTTGATCCTCGCGCAAGACGATTCGATCAATCACCAAATCAAGTTTGTGCTCCTTGTTATCGCTCCCAAACAGGTTGGGATCATCCAACTCGAACATCTGATCATCCAACCTCACCCGTGCGTAGCCCTTTTGTTTAAGATGAGGGATTTCATTTCTCAGAACGGATGTCTTCGCCACCATGTAGGGAGCAACGATCATCATACGGCTTCCTTCCGGTTCTTGAAAGATCCTGTTCAGGCAGTCATCAATCGAGCGCTGAAGAATCTTCCCACCATCCTTCGGACAAAATGGCTGACCGCATAGAGACCAAAGTAACCGTGAATAGTCCGCAATCTCAGTAATTGTAGCGACCGTACTTCTTGGATTCGCTCCGGTCCCAGTTCGTTGCTCGATCGCAATAACCGGGGTGAGCCCTTCAATATAATCCACCTCCGGTCGCTCAATCTGGTCCATCAACTGCCGGGCCCGTGTGGAGAGGCTGTCCATGAATTTCCGATATCCTTCGGCAAACAAAGTATCGAATGCCAGCGAGGATTTCCCTGATCCGCTGACTCCAGTAATCGCCACCAGTTTCTCCCGGGGAATGGATACATCCACTCCTTTCAAGTTATGAACTCGAGCTCCTTTTATGTGAATGACCTTTTCCACAGATAAATATATAAAAAACTTTTGTATGGATGATTTGCCTTGCGGTCAATCCGTGCTAGGATAATTCCGCACACTATGACAGAGAACACTCCTATACTCTATATCAAGCCCGGTTGCCCATGGTGCCGTGAGGCTTTGTCCTTCTTTTCACAACACGGAGTTCCAGTTGAAGTACGGGACGTGACAGCCAGTTCACAAAGCATGCAGCGCATGCTCGAGATCAGTGGCCAATCACTGACCCCCACAATGGAGTTCGGAGAATTCATCGTGGCTGACTTTTCCGTACAGGAATTTATTGATGCAGTAGAGCAGGTCCCGGAAATCAAGCAACAGCTTGGATTCGGCGATGTCGAAGACTGGAATTAAAACTCGGCGCTGCCCGGAGTCCTGGCGAATGGAATAACGTCGCGGATATTCCCGACCGCTGTGACGAACATGAGCATCCGCTCAAAACCAAGGCCAAAACCGGCATGTGGAGCGCTGCCGTACTTCCTCAGGTCTCGGTACCACCAGTAATCCTCCTTGGATAAATCATGCACCTTTAGTGCTGCATCCAGTCGATCCAGACGTTCTTCACGCTGGCTACCACCAATAATTTCCCCAATTCCGGGAACCAACACATCCATCGCGGCCACGGTCTTGTCATCGTCATTTTGACGCATGTAGAAAGGCTTAATCTCCTTGGGGTAGTTATAAACGGTTACAGGACACTTAAAGTGCTCTTCCGTGAGATAGCGTTCATGCTCACTCTGCAAGTTTGCCCCATATTCTACCTGATACTCAAACTTCGCCCCCGACTCCTTCAAAAGCTCAACTGCCTCTGTGTAGGCGAGTCGTTTGAATGGCCGTTCAACAACAAACTTCAAC
>JAUVDD010000402.1 GCA_030595525.1 Puniceicoccales bacterium | reverse complement strand
ATAGTCTGCCTGGTTTTTGGAAAAGAAATCGTACACGAAATCGGTACACTTTTCGGCGATCTTCAGAAAATTGGTTTTGCCGGTAATCCGGTAATGCACACACGCAGCCGTCAGCATATGCCCCATGGTATAAAGCTCATGGTGCTTGTGTGCGGTCCAACGATCGAGATTGGGATTGGCTGTGACCTGCGTTGCCAGGTAGCCATCATCCTCCTGTGCTTCTCCAATTAACAGGATCATTTCGTCCACTAATTTGTCTAGCCTGCGACCTTCAAAGCGCGCTTCCGGATCGTTGGCCAGAATGTAACAGGCCGCCTCGATCCACTTGTAAAGCCAGGCATCCTGCCAGTCAGTACCAGTGAACTCACCTTTGCGACGCCCCGCAGCGATTTCAAAGTTCTGGATTACATGCCCAGCATCCGGATCGATGGCTCGTTCCCAAAGAATTGTGAGGGAGGCCTCATTATTGACCTGCTGCCGCTCCGCCCAGAAGCCATCCGTCAGGCGAACGTCTTTCAGGGGGACGGGGAACAGGGTGGCGCTGGGGCTGCCGGCAGCCAGAAGTTGCACAGTCAGGATTAATCCGGTAATAACGGTCAGGTGTTTCATATGGTTTGGACTTTCAGGGCAATTACTTGCTTCGGTTGCTTTATTTCAATTGCTTTCTCAGGCGGGCGATCAGTTTTTCCACCAACTCGGGATTCTTGTCCGCCACATTAATAGTTTCCATAGGATCCTTGCTGTGATCATAAAGTTCTACAAACAGGGGCTCCATTGTCTTGTCCCGATGGTCGGTCCAGACTACCAGACGGTAAAGAGCTGATCGCATGGTGTAACCCATGAGGTGATTCTCAAAGAGCTCCCGGTCCCATTTGTCGCCCATCTGCTTTTTAATGCGGTTTTCCACATCCTCGATGAGCGGCCCAAAGAAGGTCTGACGCATACCGGGAGACAAGGGATTGGCGGCCCATTCCCTTAATGCAGGATTGGGGAATTGGCTGATAGCGGGTTTCCATCGTTCTGCATCCGGATTATCAAGTAAAGTGGTGAGACTACTTCCCTCGCAATGTTCAGGAATCGGCAGGCCAGCCAATTCGCAAAGCGTAGGATAAATATCCAGCAGCTCGGTAATCGCACTTGTTGATTTGCCCGCTGCTTTCATATCGGGTGTCCAGACGATGAACGGAACACGGGTGGCGATTTCATAGTTGGTTGCCTTCCCCCAGATTCCCATGTCGCCGAGATGCCAGCCGTGGTCACCCCAGACAACAATGATGGTATTGTCCCGCACGCCGGCTTCCTCCAGCGCATCGAGCATAAGGCCAATTTGTGCATCGATATAACTGACACAGGCGTAATAGGCATGTTTCAGGGTTCGCTCAAGGTCTTCTCCCAGAGGGCCGTACTTTGGGATACCGTGACGCACGCGCAGCTCAAAGGAGGCGTGGAGCCCCATTGCTGCTCCACCCGTGGGCGGCTGAGTCTGGTCAGCAAGGGGGATCTCTGACGGATCATAGAGATCCCAATAATGTTTTGGAGCAATAAAGTGCAAGTGCGGCTTATGGAAGCCCAGGCCGAGGAAGAGTGGTTTATTGGGATTCCGTTCCAGATGATCCTTCAAAGTGGCAATCGCTCCAAGGGTGTTGTAGCCGTCGCTGTAGGTATGGTCCGGGACATCCGCAGACTCGTAAGCAGGACCATGGATCAGACCGCCGGAGCCCTCCTTGCCGTATTGCTTCAGCATGGCATCACGGTTCCGTTTCCAGGTTTCCTGGTTTTCCGGGAGGGCATAGCCGCCTGGCAGGATCTGCCTCTTGATTCCAACACGACTCCATGCCGGTTTGCGGGTCCATGAATGTTCGTCATCGGTCATCCGACCATGATAGATTTTGCCGGTATGCACAGTTTCGTACCCATTTGCCGCAAAATGCTGGCTGAGTGTCACAATATCCGGATTCAGCTCACGGAAGTAGGCTGTATTCTCCACCACCCCGATCGTGTCCGGGCGTGCCCCCGTCATCAAGCTGGCCCGTGACGGACCGCAAATCGCCTGCTGACAGTAGGCATTTTCAAACAACCGCCCTTCTGATGCCAGCTGATCCAGAACCGGACTCTGCACAACTCCTGAGCCATAGCAGCCCAGTTCAGGCCGCAAGTCATCCACTGCGATGAAAAGGATGTTTGGCTTGGCCCCTTCGACCTTGCTCAGGGCAGGCGTGACTGAAAAAGCCATGGTGAAAAGGATTAAAACGACAATTGGGAGGAGCTTTTTCATAAGTTCTTATAATTGGATTATCGTAACAACGGAAGCCAAACCGACATTTTGGGCTCTTCGCGGTTATTCCACGAGTAGTATGGAATTAATTCCACCTTGGTAATTTAATCCCCAATAATTGCCGCAGCCCAAGGAGGCATCGTTAGGTTCTTCGAAACACAAATTCCTATTCCTTAAACGGTTTCATTCTGGATTTGGTCCGATATTTCCGCCGCATATCGCATAACCTTTTTCCCGAGCGCTGGAACAGAGTCGATGGTCATGCGCGTGGCCGGACCGGTGATCCAGATGACAGCGATCGGGTAACTGCGCAAGTCGAGGACCGGCGCGCTGATGCAGTGCATCTCTTCCATCCATTCTCCCAGACCGGAAGCAAT
>JAUVDD010000009.1 GCA_030595525.1 Puniceicoccales bacterium | reverse complement strand
AAAACGTTTAGATGGCAGGAGGGTTATGCGGCATTTACGCTCAGTGCCCGAGAACGAAAAGGAGACGCATCTGCGATCCCTGCCGGGATCGAAATGCCTTTTGTCCCGGTTTCCCGGGGTATCACTCCGACTTTGTCGGAGCTCAACCCCGCGCTAATTTCTGCCGATCCCTACCGGGATCTTCGGCTCCGCCATTGCCTCCGGGATCTTTTGGTTTAGCTCTCCCAGACTTCCGTCTTGGGTTCGCGGTGTTCCGGGACGACGTCGGTCACAGGAACACTTACTTCCATTTGCCGACCAAGAAAATCCAGCAGGAGCGCGACACGTTGGCGCCCATCAAGTCCCCCGGTGACGAGCGCTTGAATATCCTTGAAAGGACCATCCGTAATAACCACGTCCTGACCCGCCTCAATCACGGGCTCTGGCAGTTCCTTGGTGGAATCCTCTCCTACGCGCCGACGGAGGTCATCAATGAAAACTTCTGGCATCATGGGAATCCGATCCCCGAATGCCACCACATCACGTATTCCCTGGGTCGATCGAATAATGCGATAGAATTGCACCAAATCAGCTTTTATGAAAACATACCCCGGAAAAAGGCTCTCAATAAAGCGCACCTTGCCGCGTTTGGTTTGCTTGAAAAATGAAATTCTCGGACAAAGAGCCTCCACACCATCCACCTTGCTCAACAAGATTGCGGCGATATGCTCCTTCTTTGGAAGGGCCTTGAAACAGTACCAGCCTGCCTCGGTTTTCGATAAATCGGGCATACTAAATTTAGTTGGTGCTTTTCCTGATTCGAAGCACCGCCGTTTCGGTTCCCCGTTGAACAAGAAGGACAATCTCCTCAACGCTATCATCGTTGGCCAATTCCTCGAACCGCTGAATGGCTTCTTCAAATTCTCCCACGGATTCTCCACCAATTTCCTGAACCCAGTCACTTGGTTGAACATTTCCAGCTGCAGCCGGACTGTTTGGCCTGATAAAATTAACGACCACGCCCTTCAGTTCGCGGTGATCCTCGCGCCGCTGCAGAGCGTCCCCAAGGATGTATTCCCGAAGAGTCAGTCCGATTTCATCAAAATACTTGCGTTTAGCCTCCTTCATCAAGGTCGGCGACTCTTGCGGAATTACCTCAACCTCCAATTCCTCAGTATCACGCAGTATACCAAGTTTGAGTGGTTCGCCGATTTCGGAAACAAGTATCTCTCGCTCAAAGTAGACCTGAACCACTGAATCCGGCTTGAGTCTCGGGAGCGGTTTTCCGTTGATTTTGACAACCAGATCCCGGTCTTCCAGTCCGGCCCGATCCGCTGGTGTATCTTCCAGAACCTCACTGACAATGATGACGCCCTGGTCTGTTAAGCCCATGAAACTGGCAGTTTCCTTGTCCAAAGGTTGCGTCCCGGCAATTCCAATCCAGGGGCGCGCATGTTCTAAAGGTCCCGTCGGAATGCGTTTAAATACCTCTTCATAGAAGGGCTCAGCCAAAACAAACATCAACGACTCGTCAGGATTCCGGATATTCGCCCGAAAGTAGTCTTGTCCGACCCACAGGTCACGTTCCATCGGCAGAGAGCGTCCCGCCCAGCCGGCAAATCGGCCATCCTCAAGAAACACAGGACCGCCCGGCACGGCTACCTCACTGGTTGCAAAACCAGTGTCCAGGGGCAGCGGCTGGATTGTCGACAGCTTACCATCACGATAGTAGGCGACATAATCCAGATCACCCGGCGTCATGCACACTCCCCAAACGACATCGCCGATCACCGGACGACCCGTTTCAAATTCTGTTATGGGGCTCAGGTATTCCCTGGCCTGCTCCATATCCTTGATCTTCAGGTAATGCCACCCGTTCACCCAATCCTGCCCAAGATACTCCGCCGGTAAGCCCTCGCCAGTTGGATTTGATGAAGGAAATATTTTGATATCCTTGAATTTATCCGGCTCGACCCACTCGCCAAAAACATTCGATAAACAAACAACGAGGCCCTCATCGGTTATCACCAAACCGATGCCCTGACCCGTCTGCCGGTCAATCTCCCTCTGGGTATAGTATTCTACAAATACCAAGGTCCTCGACCGTTCCTCGAACAATTCCGGCAAGGAAGCCGCGTTCAAGGATTGTCCGAGTAGCCATACGGCAAGTCCGGCGATAAAGGTTGTTTTACAGCGCATGGGGGGAATAAAGAGTAACCTTTTGGTGTAAGGCAATACTTGACCCAAAACTTTGCCTGAGGTAGGTCATTCTTAAATGTCGGAATCGATTATCAGAGTTTTTCTCTATGCCATGCTTACCGCGTTGGCTACCGGACTGGGTGCACTACCGTTTATCTTCTTCAAAAAGGTTAGTCGGGAGTGGCTTGGATATTCCAATGCTGTGGCTGCCGGACTGATGTTGACTGCCAGCTTTACGCTGATCTTTGAAGGGTTGCAGTTCGGGCTATGGAAAACAGTCATTGGCATACTTGCAGGTCTGATTTTTATCCTATTCAGCGATAATTGGTTAGGCAGACAGAGTGACCTTAGTATTTCCAACCTGAAGGGCGCGGACGCCCGCAAGGCAATCATGATACTCGGAGTCATGACCCTGCACTCATTCACGGAGGGGGTCGGTGTTGGCGTCTCCTTCGGAGAAGGTCAGGATCTGGGGCTTTTCATCACTGCAGCCATTGCCATTCACAACATTCCCGAGGGTCTCGCCATCAGCCTGGTCATGATTCCCCGCGGTATGCGCGTCTGGACCACTGCGCTCTATTGTATTTTCTCCAGTCTACCTCAGCCAATAATGGCTGTCCCCTCCTATGTTTTCGTCGAAACATTCCAGCCATTCCTGCCAGTCGGACTGGGATTTGCAGGGGGTGCGATGATCTGGATGGTTTTCTCCGAGATCATTCCGGAAGCGAACCAGGACACTAGCTCAAAACGGATTGGTGTTATCATTGCCATATCAGTTGTTCTTATGATTATCTTTCAGGAATTTCTTCGATAATCCCCCTTTATTCATGCAAATCTCAACCAGAGAACTCATAACAAAATACAATCGCCCGGGTCCGCGATACACATCCTATCCGACTGCTCTGCAGTTCAATGATGTAAAGGATCCAGTCGCCTTGTTGGAGGAAACCCGTGATTCCACGGCTCCCCTTTCCCTGTATTATCATCTGCCATTTTGTGAATCACTGTGCTGGTTTTGTGCCTGCACGACCGTGATCACCTGCAATCGTGGCACGGCGCAAACCTATCTCGATGCGCTGGAAAAGGAAATGGACCTCACCCTTCCGTACTTGAATACGGAAAACCGGCTGGTCAAACAGCTCCACTTTGGAGGAGGTTCTCCCAGTTTCCAGACACCCGAACAGCTCGATCGTCTCTGTTCGGACATTCGCAAACGGTTCAATTTCGCTTCGGATGCAGAAATCTCCGCTGAGCTTGATCCGCGCACCTTGACCGAGGAAAAAGTGAAGGTATTGGCAAATCACGGATTCAACCGGACCTCTTTCGGGGTTCAGGATGTGGATCCAAAGGTCCAGAAAGCTGTCCACCGGATCCAGCCCGATGAAATGAACCGCCAGTGTATCAAGTGGGTTCGTGATGCCGGTATCGAATCCGTGAACACCGACTTAATCTACGGCCTCCCCTTCCAGACAGTTGAGTCCTTCAGGCAAACCGTGGAAACAGTACTCTCTTACGAACCGGATCGTTTAGCTGTATTCAGTTATGCCCACGTTCCATGGGTGGCACCCGCACAGAAGATTCTTGAGCGCTCCACTCTTCCAGATCCGGAAGTCAAATTTGCGATGCTTCTGGAGACCATCGATATCCTGACCGCCAACGGCTATGTCTATATCGGTATGGATCACTTTGCCAAGGAAGGTGATGAGCTCACATTAGCGTTGAAAGATGGTGGATTGCACAGGAACTTCCAGGGCTACACAACAATGGCCGGGCTCGAAATGGTCGGATTCGGGATGTCCTCGATTTCCCAAAACGGTGTTTCTTATCGCCAGAACATTAAGGAACTGGATGATTGGCATGCAGCTGTTGCAAACGATACCCTTCCTGCTCAAAAGGGATACCACATGACCGAGGAGGATAAGCTCCGCAAAGAGGTAATCATGACCATCATGTGTTCAGGCAATGTCGTGTATCAGGAATTCAACGACAAGTACGGCATCGATTTTGCAAATCATTTTTCCGATGGCATAGCCGCCCTCGATGAACCGGCAAAGGATGGTCTGGTAGAATTTAACAATAATGGATTCAAGGTCACCGATGAAGGCCGCCTTCTTCTAAGAAATATCGCTATGCCGTTTGATGGATACCTGCAGTCCGGCCCGGGCCGTCATGCCAAAACAATCTGAGGCTTTTATGTCCGACACAAACCCTACCCCAGTCCCAGTGCCATTCGATACCATCGTAATTGGTGGTGGAATCAGTGGCTTAGCCATTGCACATACCCTCTCCCGAAAGGGAAAGAAAGTGCACCTGATTGAGAAGTCGGATCGTCTGGGTGGAGCAGTCCACTCGGAACGAAGAGAAGGTTTTCTTTGTGAAGCGGGGCCAAATTCGATGTTGGTCAAGTCTGAGTCAGTCTGGAATTTTATTCATGAAATCGGTCTGGAAGATACCCTGGTTCTGGCCAATGAAATCTCAAATAATCGATTTCTGGTAAAGGATGGTCAATTGGTAGCTCTACCACAATCCCTTGGCGGTGGAGTCACCACTCCACTTTACAGCTTTCCAGAGAAGTTGCGGCTGCTGGCGGAACCTTTTATCGGTTCTTCAAAGCTCGAAGATGAATCAGTCACCTCATTTGTCTCCAGAAGAATGGGAAAAGCTTTTCTGGAATACGGAATTTCCGCTTTGGTTTCCGGTATTTATGCAGGCGATCCCGACGCCCTTTCCCTGAGACACGCATTTCCAAAAGTCTGGAACCTGGAACAAGGCTACGGCTCATTAATCGGTGGTGCGATCAAGCTGAAGTTTGAACGGAAAAAGCAGGGAATTACTCCCTTCAAAAGCAAGATGATTTCCTTTAAAGACGGCTTGCAGGAACTGGCCACCGCCCTTGCTGACGCACCGGGATTGGCTGTATCAAAAGGCACTGGCCTGGATTCCATCAAGAGGGATGCGGACGGAAACTGGATCGTCGCCATGGAAGGCCATTCACACGGAATCATCGCCAAGGACCTAATTCTGACTACCCCGCTGGATGCCTATGAACATTTGCCGGTCGAAGATGACCTGAGGGAACAGTTGGCAAAAATCGACATTCCTGGACACCCGCCATTATCGACCCTGGTTCTTGGATTTGATCGTGACCAGGTTAGTCATCCACTGGATGGTTTCGGTGTATTGTGCCCGAGGATGGAAAAACGGTTCGGCTTGGGTGCCATATTCTCCTCTACCTTGTTCCCCGACAGGGCTCCGGATGGGAAAGTTTCTCTGATGTGCTTCATCGGTGGTGTTCAGCAACCGGAAAATGGTGAGTTGCCGACAGATAAATTGGTCGAAGAGACAGTCAAGGATCTAAAGCCACTGCTCGGATTGCAAGGCGATCCCTGCTTTGTGTCCCACAGTTTCTGGCCGCGGGCCATTCCGCAGTACAATGTTGGACACCAGTTCTTCATTGATTCGCTGACAGCGGTAGAGGATAAATTCACTGGTTTACATCTATTGGGCAACTTCCGCGGTGGTCCCGGATTGAATGATTGTATCGAGAGCGCTCTGCGTTTTGCAGGCTATATTGAATAACAATTCGGTTACTCCAAACCAAGGACCTCTTCCCCGATTCGGTCAGCCACCAATCTACCGGAATCGGTTAACCACAGACGTGTGCCTTCTGATTTCGCCAATCCTTCCTCCAATAGTGTGGTTTTAAAGGGCTCCCATCCCTTGATCGGAGATTCGCCAAAACGACTCTCCCAATCAACCAAGTCGACACCTGCATTCATCCGTAATCCGAAAATCAGGTAATCCTGTGCAAGAATATTGGGTGTAAGCTGGACTTCCTCTGTCAATTTAGTCCGACCATCCCGCAATCCTGCCAACCATTCGTCAATTGAGTGGGGTTCCGTCCATCTGCGGATCCCCAACTGACTTGATGCGGACGGCCCATATCCGACCCATTCCTGCATCCGCCAGGTGTCGAGATTATGCCGGCAAGCGTATCCTTTTTTAGCAAAGTTCGATACCTCATACTGCTCGTACCCGGCCTGAGCCAGCTTCTCCCATGTCAATTCATGGAAACGGGCTTCATCTTCAACAGTGTGTCGCTGAACTTGCCCCTTTTGCAGTCGTACCCACAAGGCAGTGTCTTCCTCAAATGTCAGGCAATAGGTTGAGATGTGCATCGGCCCAGCCTGAATCACAGCATCGAGGTCCTGCTCCCACATTTTCAAAGTCTGCCCGGGAATTGCGAAAATCATGTCCAGGTTGAAATTGTCCCAACCTTCCGTTTTCAACAGTTCTATGGATCGCTCAACTTGTTCGAGCGAATGAACTCTCCCCAATGCATCCAGCAATCCTGGCTGGAAACTTTGTACACCCATCGAAATTCGCGATACACCCTGATCCTTCAAAATCCGTATTTTGTCTTTCTTTACAGTAGCAGGTGCCATCTCGATGCTCCATTCCTTCGGCACCACGCCATAATTGGAACGCACCATTGTCTTACAAAGTCGCTCCAAATCCTTTGCAGACAATAGACCCGGGGTACCGCCGCCCCAGAATGCTGTTCCGGCAATCCTCGGAGGAGGGTTTTTACCCATTGCAATATCCATTCCATCCAAGTAAGTATTAAGATCGGATCGCTTCGGTGGTTCCTGATAAAAATGGCAAAAATCGCACGAACGCGCGCAAAAGGGCACATGAATGTACAATCCAAGTTCCAGAGGTTCGGCTTTTTCTTGCAGTTTATTCAAATGTCCCGCTAATTTACACAATTTCCAGTCATGAATACCAAAGCATTAGGCACATCTCTTTTCGTTCTGGCAACCCTGCTCATCCTTAGTGGATGCAGTACCGTATTCCAGAACTATACTCCTACACAAATTTCCCAGAACCCATCTGGAATCTATACATTCAGTTTCTCCTCGGATATGATGGTCGGAAATCGCATTCAGGGAACTGAACGCGCCGAGATCACCATCAACGGCAGAACCTACGATATGAAGAGGACTGCCACAGATAAACTGGGCTTCACTTTTGATTACAAAATGCCTCCCGGTGTAGCTGAAGCGCGCTATTATTTCAGCCTTTACTGGGACTACAAAACGGATTCGGGAACCAAGACCGCCGTCCGCCACAGCACTCAGGAAGAGAAAAAGGTTTATACTTCCCAGTTGCGTCACCGCTACGCCATTCAGTTAGTCAGCGACCGGGGCCCTTCCGGGTCCAGAATTCCGATTGTTGGAAGCGGTTTCTCGGCTCAGGATGTTGTTATTATCGGTGGTGTTGAAGCAACTACTGTCGTCCATAACGCGAATTCCATCGAATTTACGGTTCCGGCAGTTCCTGCTGGCCAAGCCTACCATGTCGTTGTTCGGACAGGTACCGGCGAACTTAATGTTGGCAGTTTCAAGGTCGATGAGGCCTCCTTCTCCGTCACCCCAAGTTCCTTGTACATGAGTAGCGGTTCCGCCGACATGCTGATCGTGTCTATCGACAATCCAGCACCCTTCGGTGGTCTTCTCATCGAGGCCCAGACAAATATTCCCGATTCCATTATCATGCCGGAAATTATAGTTCCTGAGGGTTCTCGCTCGGTGAATGTCACCATTACCGCTGGTTCTCCGGGAAGTGGTCTCCTGGTTCTCGGCGTTCCGGGTTATGCCGAAATCGAGATCCCGGTGTCCGTTAATTAACCCAGACGGATTCCCGTTTCAGATCCAATAATTTCCTTGCCAACCCAAGGTACCCACCCCACGTTGGCCCGTTTCATTCAACTTTTTGCAGTAAATATCGTGAGAGACGAATACATCAAAGCAGCCCAGAAAGTCATTCCTGATCCAAATATTCTGATCAACGTGGTATCACGCCGCGTTAAACAGTTAAAATACGGACAGCGTCCGTTGGTAGAATCATTGGAACGTCTTTCCCCGGAAGACACCGCCCTACGTGAAATCATCGAAGGGAAGATTACCTACGAACTGTTCGACCCTGAAAAGGAAGAGGCCTGAGCCGAAAAAAAAACAAGGAGCGCTTTAAGGAAGTGCGCAATTCGCGTGCTAAACGGGATTTCTTCATCGATGAAACCCTGGAAGCCGGAATTGTCCTAAAGGGAACCGAAGTTAAATCCATTCGGCTGGGATTGGTTCAGATAAATGAAGCCTTTGTCCGTATAGATAGGGGTATCCCCATTCTCTATCATGCCCATATTGCCGAGTACGCTTTCGGCACAAACTCCAACCACAATCCCGTCAAGCCGCGGAAACTTCTCCTCAACAGCAAGGAAATCCGCAAGTGGGGACAGGCTATGCAAAGTGGTGGTCGAGCCCTCATTCCGTTGAGAATGTATTTCAAGAACGGCTTGGTTAAGGTCGAAATCGCCCTCTGTCGGGGCAAAAAACAATACGACAAACGTGAGGACTTAAAGAAAGAGGTCGAGCTGCGTGAGTCCCAGCGCACCGTCAAGCACCACATTTAGCTACTCATGGATGCTCCTCTCCAGATAATCCTTTTTGAGCCGGAGATTCCCCAGAATACAGGCAATATAGGGCGGCTTTGCGCCTTCACCGGAGCACGCCTTCACCTGATTGAGCCGTTGGGATTCTCCCTCAGTGATCGATATCTCAAGCGCAGTGGAATGGATTATTGGGCGCATCTCGACGTGACATCCCACCCTTCATGGGAAGCATTCCGGAACAGCGATGATTTCCCAAAGCGCATCTGGTTATTTACCACCCATGCCAGCGAGCCCTACTGGGATGCCAAATTCCATCCCGGTGATGCCCTGCTTTTTGGCAATGAAGGACACGGCTGCCCCGATTGGTTACACAAGGAGATTGGTGATCAACATCGAATCCATCTCCCACGATTTAACCAACAACCTCTTCGTTCCCTGAATCTTGCAACATCGGTGGGAATTGCCGCCTACGAGGCCCTTCGCCAAATCAAAACCAACTTTAGCTAAGGGTTTGACGCGTCAAGCCCGCCCCTCCATAACCCCCCACCATAACCTTTTTTAACTGATGCAGTGCCCTAAATGTGGAACCAAAGATACCCGCGTGATTGATTCACGTGTTTCCTCCAGTGGTCTATCGATTCGAAGACGCCGTTCCTGCCAAAGCTGCGAATATCGGTTTTCCACTACAGAAGAGATGGTCAGTGAGGATTTGTATGTCATCAAGAATGATGGCCGACGGGAGCCGTTTGACCGCAACAAGCTGGTTAGCGGAATCCATCGGGCTACTGAAAAGCGTCCGGTTGATGGAGAACAGATCGAAATGTTAATCGCCGATGTCCTGGCTGAACTGGAAATCGAATTCGATACCGAAATTCCATCCAGAGCGATCGGGGAACATGTCATGAACCGACTGAGGGCGATTGATCAGATTGCCTACGTCCGCTTTGCAAGTGTATACAAGCAATTCAGGGACATTGATGAACTCGCGAAGGAAATCGACGGACTCCAGAAAACTTCCTGAGAACCCAAAATGGGGTGAGGATGTGGCACGTCTGCATTGCCTGCAGGCGCTATTTCCCCATTGGGCGGGAAATGACGGATTCTACTTGAAGCAGATCAAGGAATCCATCGATGCCACCTTGGAAGATGAGGGGATCGAGAATACTTTTGAGAACTTCTCACAGCAGGCTGAATCTCTTCATCTGCAAACCCCGGGGGGCATTCCTGCTTCGCACGCCTTTATCAGTCTGGATTTTTCGAATCGAACCTGGGAACCCCTCTTTGCCAGGCAGGAAATAATCGGACATCTAAAAGGCCATGCCGGCACAGAGCACATTTTCCTCCTGATCCTAGGGCTGAGACGCGCGCTTTTTCCCAATGCCCAGTACCGGACGAAGGCAAGGGATCAGGCTTATACCGATGCGACACATTTTATTGATGAGCTAACCCTCCAATGGTCTACTCGTTCCTCTAAAGTGCATTTACTCTATATTTAGCCAACCCTCCTTGGTTTTCTTCTTGCGATAATTGTCTCAATTGGCCCAAATCGGGGTAAATGAATCTACCCTGGCAAGCGGCTCAAGCGAATACACCCGTCGATCTGGAATCAGCGCGTGAAACCTTTAAAACCTACCTCGGCAAGGAAGGATTGAGGGTCACATCCCAGAGGCTCGCCATCTTTGAAGCTGCCTTTAATCAAAAGGAACACTTTACTGCGGAAGAACTGCTCGACAGGGCCAGGGAAATTGACCGATCCGTCTCCCGTGCTACTGTTTACAGGACTTTACCTATTCTCACAGAAAGTGAACTGGTTCGGGAAATCGATGTTGGGAAAGATTATAAATTCTATTTAGCCAGTCACGGTAAACAAATCGATCAGGCTCAGGTGGTCGATGTTGAATCAGACAAAATTTATGAGATTGATGCCCCATTTCTGGAATGGTATGCTCGATCTATCGCTGAAAAAGTCGGTTTGGAACCAATCAGCCAACGACTCCAAGTACAGGCTCGCCCTATTCGGAAAAACAACCCTACTGAATCCGATTAGAAAACTGGCTTTTCAAAAGCATCATCTGTCAGTCAAATAATGAACAAGGATTTCCATTTCGAAATAGATTTTTGCAAAAGCATTCTCATGCGGGACCCAAAAAACCTGTCTGTGATGGAAATGCTGGCGAACTATTACACTCGTGCGGGCCGAATTGACGAAGGATTGGTTTTTGATCAGAAAATCGTTGCCCAGGATCCAGAAAACTCCACCGGGCATTACAATCTTGCCTGCAGTCTGGCACTGAAGCATCGCCAGTATGAGGCTATTGAATCTCTCCGCGTCGCCTTGGAACACGGTTACGACGATTTTGATTGGCTGATGAAAGATCCGGATTTGAAGAACCTGCATGAAAATCCTGCCTTCAGCGCCTTGATTTCCGAGTTTCAGGCAGACAAACTTTAAACATCCCAACCGATTTCGACATGTCCATTAAATTACCGGATATTGAGCCAAAAGTCTTTCCGCCAGTTACAGGTGATCAACCCCTGTCACCTTTGCAGGAAGAAATTCTGGAACTGAAAGAGAAGCGAAACGCTGTGATTCTGGCACACAATTACCAGATCGAGCCGATTCAGCGAATTGCTGATTATCTGGGAGATTCACTTGGTCTGGCATACGCTGCAAAGGAGACCGAGGCTGAAACGATCCTCTTCTGCGGTGTGCATTTCATGGCAGAAACGGCCAAGATCGTAAACCCGGATAAGCGTGTTCTGCTCCCGGACATGGAAGCGGGATGCTCCCTTTCCGATTCTTGTCCAGCAGATAAACTGGCTGCCTGGCAAACAGCTAATCCGAATGTTTACACCGTCGCTTATATAAATTGTTCAGCTGCGGTGAAGGCACAGAGTGACTTGATTTGTACCAGCGGGAATGCTGTCAAGATGGTGGAGCGCGTACCTGCTGACAGGGAAATTCTTTTCGTTCCCGACCAGAACCTTGGCTCATGGGTGGCTCGCCAGACGAACAGAACCATGCAACTTTGGCCGGGTAGCTGTTACGCGCATGTCATGTTTACAGCTCACGCGCTGGAAGCGGTCCGGAAGCAGTTTCCCGGAGCACCGGTAATCGCACATCCCGAATGCACGGAAGCCGTACGGGATATGTCCGATGAAGTTTGCAGCACCGAAAGAATGATTGCCTTCTGCAAGGATTCACCCGCGGATAAAATCATCGTCGTCACAGAAACGGGAATGATCCATCGCCTTCAAAAGGAAATCCCTGACAAGACCTTTATAGCCGGACCCACGGATAACTGTGCATGCAACGATTGTCGGTTCATGAAAAGGAATACTCTCGAGAAGATGCGGAATGCACTGCGTGACCTCAGTCCGGAAATTACGATGGATGAAGATCTCCGGAAGCGAGCTGCTGTTCCAATCGAGCGAATGCTGGAATGGAGCCGCACTTGACCCGGGAACAGATAACCAACACAACCTACCGCTGGGATCGTATTCGGGGCGCTGGACAAGGCCTCGGGGAAACTTGCTGGCATGTGTTTGCCCTGCTTGTCGCAATCCGTGTCTTTGAAGCGGATGAATCCATCAAACAGTTCATTCCTGCCGGCCTCGGATTAGGTCTTTTACTCTCTCCTATCGGTTTAAGCATCGCCAACCATATCAAGTGGCCAATTGCCACGATTGTCTCACGACTGTGGTTTGGAGTAGCAATTGCCCTTGCCGGGATGGCTTTGTCAAAAAGCATTGTCCCGTTTGTTCTCTTTGTGGCCCTTGCACAGATTCTGGTCAGTCAGGGAGTTCCGATGCTCACGCACCTGTATTCGAATAATTATCCTGCCAACCAGCGTGGCAGCCGGTTATCAACAACTTTCATAATCGGCAGTTTGGCAGGTATTGGTTTTGGCTATGCAGGAGGCAAAATCCTGGATTTCGATGTGCAGTTATACCCGATTATTTTCATTATCGGAGTTCTTGCAGCCCTGCTGTCTTCATGGGCTTGTCGGAAAATCCCCTCAGAATCGGCACATACCCTGCAATCCAAACATCCATTGCGGAGCCTTGTTGTTGCCTGGAAGGACAAACTTTTCAGGAACATGTTGATTAGCTGGATGCTAATTGGGATGGGCAACCTCATGATGATCCCTATTCGTGTCGAATACCTCGCAAATCCGATTTACGGCATCAACGCCTCCAATGCACAAATTAGCATGCTGCTGATATCGGTGGTACTGTTATTCCGGGTCATCTCGACTAAATTCTGGGGACTCCTCTTCGACAGTGTGAATGTGGTCACATTGCGGATCATCCTGAACACGGTGTTTGCGGCCAGTATCTGTTCTTTCTTTTTCACCAGTAATATCTGGCTGATCGGATTTGGATGCGCCCTGCTCGGAACAGGATTCGGTGGAGGAGGAATTCTATGGACCCTCTACGTGACCAAAATCGCCCCTCCCGATAAAGTGGCGTCTTACATGAGCGTGCACGGATTTCTAACCGGCGTAAGGATGGCTGCTGCTCCATTCATTGGTTACACGATTGTCCAATACACACACCCGTCCTTTGCAGCATGGGTGGCATTGGTCCTGGTAGGCATTTCCATTATCCTGTTTCTGCCGCTCCGAACACTGATCGATGCCAAGGCGGGAGAGCTTGAGACTTACCCTACTTCGCGCCCGGATTCGGCATAAAAAGCAACTCGATAATCATCTTACCGGTTTTGCCCAAGCTAACCTTCCCAGATTTCTCGCTGATTATAGACCGACATCCATAATCGGATAACAACACGCGGTTTACCCCAAGAACACTGATATCTCCCATTGTCCGTACGCCCTTCAACTCAGTCTTGGAAATCGGTTTAAAGGACAACGGCATTCCCCATGCGCTCAAGAGAATCTCCCAGCCAGCCTGATTCGACTCAGCACATCCCTCAATCACCAGCTCCGGATAACGTTCGATAAAATCCGGACGACGTCCGGTAGATACATGCAGCATCACAGCTGGTGAAATCTGGTTAATATAATCCAGCGGAGAAACAGCGCGTCCTTCCTGAATGGCCTGATAGAAATCCAGGGAATTCCAGCTGACCAGATTCATCCCATTAAATACATTGTGGTGATTTTTGGTGTCATAGGGCTGCCGCTTGTACCAGGTGTCGAATTGATTGGTTAATCGTAATCCGATCTCGAGATGGAGGTGGGCCCGGTCTCTTGGAATCGTGTAGTTGCCAGCGCTTCTTCCCATTATCCCGATAGGAAAACCCGCCTGGATAGCCTGCCCTATCTTCAGGGCATCATCCACTTTTGCCAAATGAGCGTACAAGCTGTAGATTACCAGGTCCGATTGCGTGTGCTCTATCACGACATACCGTCCGTAGCTGCTGTTCCCGGACATCTTGCTTATATGAGCAATCACGCCATCGTAAATCGCGACTATGCTATCTGTTGCTTCGCCACGCTTTCTTGGCTCTACCGGAGCAATATCCAATCCTTCATGGAATTGCCGGCCATTGGTACGCACACATCCGAACAAGGCCGATTCGGGTTCGCCTGAGACAGTGGGCTGAACAAAGTCTGCGTATGTGGACAGTGAATTTGGCAGCGCATCCTTTACTGGCCAAACCGGAGTTTGTGCAGTCAGGATCGAAGAAGTAGCGATTGCCAGTATTGATGAAAGAAAAAACTTTTTGGCCATTTTAGAATGACTCGAGGGTTTTCTGAATATCAGTAAAGTATAGACTGACATACGGCTTGGCAAAAAGCAGATAGACAATGCTTCCCAATACCAGCGACGGACCGAACGGAATTCGAAACCCCTCCTCGGATTCTTTCTTGCGCATCCAGGGGAGGCAAAGGACCAGCAAGATACATCCGATCACCGCACCTCCAAAGAAGGCGAATACGGCTCCCTGCCACCCACAGAAGGCACCAATCGCGCCCATCAGCTTAACATCACCAAACCCCATGGCTTCCTTTTTGAGAATAGCTTCAGCCACCAGTGCCACCCACAGGATTAATCCTGATCCAATGAATGCGCCCTGCAATCCGGCTATCACTCCCTTGATCCCATCCAATACTAGAAATTCCGATGGTTGAATCTGATGAATCGCCGGCACAAGCATGCAAAAAATCATTCCAATGATAAATCCACCGATGGAGAAACGGTCCGGAATTTCCATCGTGTCCAAATCGATCAACGCCGCCGGAATCATCATCCCGGCGAACACCATCCAAACAAGCGCAACCTGCCAAGTGCCAACATTCCACAGGCCCAGGAAGATGAGGGCAGTGCCCAACTCGACCATCGGATAGCGAAAACTGAAATACTCACCACAATGTCGGCATTTTCCCCGCAGAAGAAACCAGCTCAGGATCGGAATATTGTCATAAATGGCGATCGGCTTTCCGCATTTGCAGTGAGATCTCGGTGAAACTACGGACTCACCAGCTGGCAGACGGTAAATCACCACATTGAGAAAACTCCCGATGCAGGCCCCGATCATGAACACCAGCATGTTAAAATACAGGTTAATTAAAAATACCTCATCCATCATATGTTCTTTTTTTCAATTCCAATTCTGCTGCTACACGCATGCGATTAGCAGATACAGGTTTATTTGTCCAAATTTCCAAGCTGCGCACGCCTTGCCAAACCAACATGGACAAGCCATCGGCATAACCAACACCCAATCGCTGACAATCCTTGGCCAGTTGATTGCAGGTTCCATAAGTCGTGTCATACACTCCCATCCCGGGTTTTAATAAATCTATTCCAATGGGATTTGGATCCGTGTCCTTCAGGCCCAGTGAAGTGGCATTGATCAGAATGGCATCCTCCTTCGGATCAGAAGGGTTTTCTCTCTGTGAACAAAACCGGATCTCTTCAAATCCGGACAATTCTTGTTCAGATAAATCACCTTTCAGTTCTTCCAATCGCTCGGGACTGCGATTCACAACCGTCAATCGCCCTACTCCACCCTCCAAACAAGCCACAAGAATCCCCCTGGCAGCACCACCCGCACCGAATAACCAGACGTCAGCCCCACCAACTTGCCGGTTGAGTGCCTCATCCAAGCCTTTCAAAATCCCATAACCGTCCGTATTCGATCCACGGTAGCCCGTCTCCGTACGGATAAGCGTATTTACTGCCCCCATCCTTCCGGCAGTCGTATCCATCTCATCAATTATATTCAATACCTGGACCTTGTGGGGAATAGTCAGGTTAATACCGACGACACCAGCTTCATGCAGAATCGGGAGAGCCGATGGCAAATCAACTGCCGGTACATGGACTGCCTCATATCGCCAATCCGCCATCTCCGGGTACACGATGGACATTTCAGCGAGGGCAGCATTATGCATAAACGGGCTCAGTGAGTGGGAAATCGGATCACCGAGCACAACAAGGCGCTTCCCCGGAGGAGCCGTAAAATTGAGATTATCCAGCCTGTGTACCTCCATGATTATCTCTTCCTGCTCAGGGCAACCGTTTGATTTTCCTCCATCTTTCGAATATGAGGTTTTTTTCACGTTTCGATCAATAGAAATCCCATTCCAGGCAAGTTCGGGTATTTCCTTCCAATAAATAGCTTGCTATTCGAAAGGGTACTTCTTTAGTTGCGAGTTTTTTTCCGATGAAAGCCACAATCAAAACACAAGGAAGACAATTTACCGTTCAAGAAGGCGATGTCCTGTTCGTGAACCGCTATCCGGAGACGGCTGACGGGGACACAGTGACTATCGATACCGTGCTCTCAGTCGGTGAAGGTGAATCCATCAAATTCGGCAGCCCGGTTGTCGAAGGTGCCACTGTTCAGGCTAAGATCCTGGAAAATAAACGCGGTAAGAAGGTAAACGTCTTCAAGAAAAAGCGCCGTAAGGGATACCGCAACAAACGCGGTCATCGCCAGGAGCTTTCCGTTATTAAAATCGAATCCATCAACGCTTAATTTTTAACCAAATTTTTAGTCATGGCACATAAAAAAGGTCAGGGAACCAGTAAGAACGGACGCGACAGCAACAGCAAACGTCTCGGCGTAAAGCGCTACGACGGTCACGAAGTCCGGGCAGGCACAATCCTTATCCGCCAGCGCGGAACACGTTTTCACCCAGGTGATAATGTGGGTATCGGCAACGACCACACCCTTTTCGCCCTCAAGGACGGGAAAGTAAAGTGGGAAGCAGCCAAGCGTAAGGTCAATATTCTTGCTGAAGCCTAATTCCCATAATCAATTCTTTTTCAAACCGGATTTGCGTAGGCGATCCGGTTTTTTCTTACACGGATTCCTCGGCGACCCGTCGAACTAATTCTTAATGCTGGAAATGAACAAAAACTTAGGTACCTTTTAAATTATGCCCATTTACGTCTATGAGATAGTCAATTCGGATGGATCCGGTGGTAATCGTTTTGAGATACAGCAGTCCATGAAGGATGAAGCACTCACAGAACACCCCGATACTGGTGATACGGTCAGGCGTGTGATGTTACCTCCAAATCTGGCAACCCGTTACACCCCGGGACAAACTAAAAACCGTCTGGATAACAAAAATGTGGAGAAAGCCGGTTTCACCAAGTATGAAAAAGACAAGACTACCGGCAAATACCATCGTGTAGCTGGCAAGGCGGGACCAGAGGTGATTACCAAGCCAAATTCCCTGTAAATTCGCTCAGGGCTTTTTATACCATTCGCCGGAGGATTTCTGCAACCACACCCCGGAATGAGCACGTTCCGCAATCTGCAATGCGCGTTGTGTTCCGACCTCGCTCGCGGATTGACCCGTGCGACTGGCCACCGACGAATAAATCATTTTCCGGTCGGCGTTCTCGGATGTGACAATGGACGCCTTCCTTCCCGCCAGGGGCTTACGCTCGGCAAGGTAACCTTTCGCATCTTCACCAAC
>JAUVDD010000088.1 GCA_030595525.1 Puniceicoccales bacterium | reverse complement strand
TATTGGGCTCCCGTGGCCTGCGCTCTCCCGACTCGTTCCTCGTCGGGATCGCTTCGACCACGGCTAAAAGAAGCTCGGTGCTCCGCACCTTCAGTGATTTGAACTCCATTATCGATTCCCTTAGGTTGACCCCGCATTCGCGGGGCTACGCAGGGCTCCTCAACCTAGGCCTATTCTATTTCAATCCCTGTCGGGATTTTCCGATTCGATTTAGAATTCTGACATGGATGTTTTGATTGGTTTATAGTAGGATTCAGAATAATGAATTTTTGTGGATGGAAGAGGACATTGAAATCACTTGTTGTGTGTGGATTTCTATACCTGCCATTTGTTCTTGCTGTTTCTGGCACATTCACCAATCCGGTGGCACCGGATGGGCATGATCCGTGGGTGGTTTTGCATAAGGGTGAGTATTTCTATTGTTACTCGCATCAAAATAAACTCTGGGTGAACCGGTCGGTCAACTTGACTGAAGCTGTACAGTTTAAGGGGAGGTCAGTGTGGAGCCCTGATCCGGGGAAATCATATTCCAAGCAATTGTGGGCACCGGAGCTGCATCAGGTAAATGGCGATTGGTACATCTATGTGGCTGCCAGTGATGGGCCCAATGAACGGCATCGGATGTTTGTTCTGCATGCGGACCGACCAGATGGGGAATTCAAGATGGTTGATAAGTTAGCGACGCCATCCGATAAATGGGCGATCGATGGAACGGTTCTGGAACACGATCGCCAGATGTATTTCATTTGGTCGGGATGGAAAGGAGACGTGAATGATGCACAACATTTGTATATCGCAAAAATGGATTCACCAACTCGCTTGAAGGGGAAACGTGTACGCATCTCTTCACCGGAGCTGGAATGGGAACTACGAAGCGGACGACCGCGCAAAGATGGATCAAAAATGCCACTCATCAACGAAGGTCCGCAGGTGCTTCGGCGGAATGGCAGAACACTTATAATCTATTCAGCCAGTGGTAGTTGGACCGATCATTACTGTCTGGGAATGTTGGAGCTTGTCGGAAGTGATCCGATAAAAGCATCTGCATGGAAAAAGCATCCGGAATCGGTTTTTGCATCGACTTCAGACGTAATCGCTCCAGGCCACGCGTCCTTCACGACATCATTGGATGGCAAGGAGGATTGGATCGTTTATCACGCCGCCAAGCATCGCGGAGCCAAATGGAACCGCCAGACACATATGCAGCAATTCAAGTGGGATGAGGATGGGTGCCCTGTTTTTGGTCAGCCGGTATCGCCATCAGTTGAGCTAGGAAAGCCGGGTGACGAAGCTCGTCGATAGGGTTACTCTCCATAATCAGGAGGATTCGACTATCCTTCCTCGGTAGTGATTCGGTCAATACCACAGAATCCTCTTTGCCAGACTGAATCATAATCCATCCATCAGTCGTGTTAACAAATCCCTTTGTCCGAATGATCTGTGGATACGTATTCAAGAGATGATTCGTATAGGATAGAACTGAGGTCCGATCAAATAGGGTCTCCTGTTCGATGATCCATCCAACGGCTGTATGCTCCTTGGAATAATCAATGTACAGCTCCGCATTTAATTCAGGAAATTTTGTCTTCTCAGAAAAGTGTGACTGACCGGCATCATCAGATTCCTCATGAAAGAAGGTGAAGTGCGAATTGAGCGAGGTGGTTTTCCATGAACTTCTCGAAAGCTCAGTGCGATCCGTGAAAAGGCTACCTTGGTGTTCATTCCATTTTTCTACCCGCTGAAGGAATCGCTGAAGAACATCCAGCGATACGCGATCCGACTTGCTGCCAAAAATGTAATCCGAAGAGGCAATAAGTGTGCGAATAAACGGCATCTCCTTGAAGCGTTGATGTCCGACGATCCGGATATCAAGAATTCCGATGGTGGATGCAAGATGTACACCCCAGCTTTCGCCCCGTTGGAGAACCTGGTTTTTTAGAGAACGTGGATCTGAGAGGCCGGTTGGTTCGATGAGGATACGGTCCGGTTTGTAATCCCTTACAATTTCTTTGATTCCGGTCTCCAATTCCAAGGCGCCGGAACAGCAGATACAACCACCTGATGACTCATGTACTATTAAACCATCGGATTTGTTGGCTGCCTCCGCAATCAGTTCCGGATCGATGGAAACCTGACCAAACTCATTCACGAAAACCGCCCAGGTTTCCTTGGTCGGCCTTGTTTTCAAGAGTTCCAGAATTACGGTACTCTTGCCTGAGCCGAGGCCCCCCAGTACAAGATGTACTGGTATGGTGGGGCCATCGGTCATGAGCAATTAAACAGTTAAAAGAACGGGCAATTCGTAATCCTCGGGAACAAATTTATCGGTGTCCACGTCCTCCATCATTTCTTCAATGAACTCCTCTTCCGTATCCGGGAGATCGTCCAATTCATCCTCCATGCGATCCAGCCAGGCTGATTCGCGAGTATCCATTTTCAGGGAACCCTTTTCACTGGAGTCGCGCATAATCCTAATGGCTTCCCGTGCGGAGGCAATACCAGCGCTATAGTGGTCATCGGCCGAGACAATTGCCTGCGCGATGGCCACACTGCTTTCCGGTGAAATAATTAAAGCCTGTGGATCGAGACTTGCATCCGACTTGACCAGCCAGTTTCGCATCTGCAACGCGGCTTCAGGTCCATCACTGGATGCCTGGTTGAATAACCGGCAATCATAGATGAGCTGTTCCATGTAACAGGTTGGAGCCATGCCACCCAGAAGCTTGATGTTCTGGACAGATTCATTGGACCAGAGATCCGCAGTGGCTGCAGCCAGATTACCCATGGGGCTCAAGTGGGCACAGGCAGCAGTCTTGCCTTCCATGCTCATTGGGAAACCGGTGATTGCCTTGAGGATCGGGTTTTCATATCCGCAATCCTTTCCCGGACCAACAGCACCGCACTCATAGGCAACCAGCGAACGCACAGCCGTGATGGCCCGGACAACCGTAGCAAATGATTTGGGAATCATCTGGCGCTCAGCCAGTACCATGGCCGTGTTTCCGAATCCACATGCCGTATCACCGGCGGCATAAACACCATGCTTGTTAGCGATTGGGACGATATGATCCCAGAGGAACTTCATATCTCGGACGCCCATGACACAGAGTGAAAAAATCACCTCACGCAGGTCACCATTTACGAGAGCATCATCATGTAGTTCTTTTCCTCCTACACTTTCGATACTCAGGAATTCCGCGCCTGCTTGAGCCGATTTTTCAAAGAGCTCCAGCATGGCCTCCCAATAACGACCGGATCGCATGATGGGAGGGCGGATAAATTCCCTGTTATCATTCGGTGTACACCTGAGAGATGCCTTGAGGCCGTACTTGCCGTGGGCTTCTTCAATTCCATCCAGTAATATCTTTACGATATCCATACCGAATTCCGGGAATTCGGTCATCGGTGGAAGCGTCTCAAATTCGAGAACAACTCCCGGGGATTCCAATTCAGCCGCGCGTTGAAGTGATTCAGAAACAATCTGTTGATAGTGACGCCGGATTTCCGGCATCGAGGACTTCTCAATCTTGATATTTGGAAGCGTGAAGTTCAGTTCGGGATAAATCATCCCTCCACCAATCACCATTCCGTGTTTAGTCGTGATTGGATGTGGTGCGGTTCCGTAGATCAACTGATCTGGATCCGAGATGGTGAGGGATGTATACTTCATAAATAATTCCGGTTAGGCGGCTAATACTGATTTTGCCAAATCGACAGCACTGGCTGCATCTGGAGAGTATCCATCAGCACCAACTTCATCAGCATAAGTCTGGGTGACTGGGGCACCTCCGATGACGATTTTGAAATTTTTCCCAGTCGCCTTGACGGCTGCGACGGTTTCGCGCATGGCTGGCATGGTCGTTGTAAGTAGTGCGGAGAGACCAACGATATCAGGCTCATGTGTTTCGATGGCATCCACAAAAGCGGAAGGGGTTACGTTGACACCAAGATCAATAACATCAAACCCGGCACCCTTCCACATGGTAGCAACAAGATTCTTTCCAATGTCGTGCAAGTCGCCTTCGACGGTGCCAATGATGGCCTTGTACTTCGGCTTGATTCCTGCCTCGATCAGCTTGGGTTCGATCAATTTCATGGACTCTTTCATTGCCCGTGCAGAGACCAACATTTCGGGAACAAATACCTCGTTCCGCTTGAATTTATCTCCGACCACTGTCATTGCCGGGATGAGTGCATCCTCCAGCAGACGTTCGGGGGCAATCCCTTGTTCGAGGAGTGCTGTAGTTAATACTTTGGCGTCCTTGCGCTTTCCGCTGATGACTGCCGTTCTTAGATCTTCAATATTGCTCATGATTAGTATCGAATTATTTTTACGATACCTGAATCATAGCATCATTGACCATTGAGATTCTTGTACACTGGAGGAAATGTTATGTAAATCCGTGTGAATCTCTTAAGATTCGCACCAGTTTCAACAGGAACTGTTTATTGACCCAGGCTGTGTTGCTTCCGATAGGCCCCTGGAGACAGGCTTGTTGCTTTCTTGAAAGTCCGACTAAGGTGACTTTGGTCAAAGAATCCACATTCCAGGGCGATTGAAGTCAGGCTGTGGTTCGTTTGCATGATCATTTGTTTTGCCCGGTTGATGCGGAATTGATTCAACAGTTCCGAAAACCCCTGACCGAGGCGCTCGGTCATGACTTTGCTGAAATGGCTGGGTGACATTCCGACATGCTTCGCCACATCATCGCGCTTTAGGGGCTCATGCAGGTGCTCCTCCATATAAGTCAGTGCCTTGTTCAGTATCATGAAATGAGGATAGGCTTCGCTCTTGTTGATTCGGTCGATCAGTGCATCGAGCATATTGCGGACCCAGACAGCCAAATCTTCCTCATCTGTGATAGTCGATAAATCGGTAATGAACCGGTAATTATTTCCCAGAATGACGGAGGGTTCTGCTCCTGCTTCAACTGCTGCCCGGCTCATCATTACCACCAGTTCAAGAATACAGCTTTTCAACAATTCCATACTGTCTGTTGCGACCGAATAAATGCTGGTGAGGATCCGGTTAAGAATTTCCATCGCCTCACTCGTATGACCTTCCTTGATGGCGGTGAGCAGACCCGGTTCCTCACGTAAATAGATTGTCCGGAGCTCATCCTTGGCCCAGGTTTCCTTCGATGCTTCAATAACCAGAAAGCGGTTTTGTTCCTTTTTGGCGGTCAATTTAGCCAGCTGGAGGGAAGCAGCGTTTGTGAGGTTGTGCTTGATAGCCAATTCCAGAAGGGCGTGGGCAGCTTTCCTGACTTTTTGGGGCATATCTTGTTCGTCGGATTCCAGATTCACACCCTCGACCACAAGGGCACCTGTCAATTCAGAGTTCTGCATCAGCGGAATCGACCATCTTGCGTAACCGTCCTCACAACACAGTCCGATGATGGGTTCTCCAAACGTCAGTGTTTGACGCGCTGATTCGATTCTTAGCTTTTCTGATCGATTGCCACAAGTACAGCCCGTCATGCAGGAATCCCCGATGACGACCTTGCCAGAAATATCCGTGACCACGAAGCTGAATCCGTATTCTGCTTCGTAGATGGGCAGTAGTGCCATGTATTGGTCGTGTGTCATCGAGAGGACTAGTGGAACATAAATGAGGTTGAATGGAAGCTGTTTATTTTGCAAATCCGCTTTACGATAACCATAAATTCAAACAATTGCGGCTGGAACAAGAAGCTGAATGCATCATAGCGTGATTGTAGGACAAAGAAACACATGAAGGTGCAATTTAATTCAAAAGATCGGGTAAAGTGTGCGTTTTCGCATGCCGAACCTGACCGTATTCCAATCGACTACCTCTATAATCCGGGTATCGATCAACGATTGAAATCGCACTATGGGTTGGGCGGGGATGACAACGAAGCGTTGATGGAAATTATTGGAGTTGATTTCAGGAATGTGGAAGCGTCATTCATTGGTCCGCAGCGATTTGAATCCGTTAAAGACAGACAAATTGATGAATGGGGGATTCGGACACGTTGGATAGAACATTCGAGCGGAGGCTATTGGGACTATTGTGATTTCCCATTAAAGGAAGCAGAGCTGGATGAAATCCTCAACTGGCCCATCCCGGATGTTGATGACTATGATTATGGGGCACTGGTTGAACAGTGTCGGAAGTGGAAGAATTACTATATAACACTGGGACATCCAGGAATTGGAGACTTCATTAACAGCACCGGTATGATCCGTACCATGGAAATGGTTTTGATGGACATGTTTGAGGGTGCAGAGGAGATTCTCGCGCTGTTTGACAGGCGACTTGATTTACAGCTGAAAATGTTGGATCGTTGCCTGGAGAAAGCTGAAGGAGCCATTGATTTGTTGTGGATGGGAGAAGATCTTGGGACTCAGATTGCGCCGATTCTCAGTCTGGACTTGTACCGGGAGCATCTGCGTCCGCGTCATCAGAAAATAGTGGATTTGGGAAAATCCCATGGGATACCGGTGATGATCCATTCCTGCGGTTCCTCCAGTTGGGCATTTGATGATTTCATCGAGATGGGGATCACCGTTGTGGATACTCTCCAACCGGAAGCCAGGAATATGGAACCGGCATATTTAAAGGATCATTTCGGAAAAAAACTATCTTTCCACGGATGCATATCGACTGCCGGACCCGTTGTGGATGCACCTGTTGATGAGGTAGTCCAGGACGTAAGGAACAAGCTGGATATCCTGATGCCGGGAGGTGGCTACGCATTGGCTCCGACACACCAGTTGCAGGACAATTCCCGAACGGAGAATGTTGTTGCCCTGTATGAAACTGCCAGAGAATACGGCACTTATAACAAGTAGGTAGGCTATAGGATTTCTGAGAGAACTGGTAAATCTCCGATGGGGATTATCCTTATGAAAGATTCATACGAATCTACATGAAATTCCCG
>JAUVDD010000153.1 GCA_030595525.1 Puniceicoccales bacterium | reverse complement strand
CTCCCTATTGTTTAGTCCCCATACTCTTAGACGCTCGCTTCATGGATATACTAATTGCTGAGGACGACTTCATTTCCCGAAAATTGCTCGTTAACATACTCGAGGAACTGGGTCATGTTGTGTCCGTTGCAAATGACGGCGTAGAAGCATGGGAAGCATATAAAGCTCAACCTTGTCGCTTGGTTATAACCGATTGGCTGATGCCGAACATGGATGGTTTGGAACTTGTTAAGAAAATCCGGGGGAATGATTTATCCGATTACACTTATGTCATTCTACTCACTGCAAATATAGGCCAGAGGGAGAATTATTACAGGGCAATGGAAACAGGGGTTGATGATTTCCTGACCAAACCAATGGATCGGCTGGAACTGGAAATCCGCCTGAATGTGGCTGAAAGAATCCTCAAAGCCAGCTCACATATCCATTCCCTGGAAAGCGTTCTTACAATTTGCGCCTATACAAAGAAGGTTAATATTCCTGATGAAGGTTGGCAAACGATTGAAGACTTTATGCGCAATCATCTAGGTTTGACCGTTTCACACGGTATCGAACCAGAATATTACGATAACAAAATTAAGCCGCAACTCGATAAACTTAAGAAAAAGAACAAGTCTTTCGGCTCTTAATTTTATATTTTCCTCAACACCCTAATTGGTGATCAGTCATCGTAGCCATGGGGGTGGGATTGGTGCCATTTCCACGCGGTCGTAATTATGTCCCGGATATTATCATATTTTGGTGACCATCCCAATTCACTCTGAGCTTTGCTGCTGTCTGCGTACAAGGCGGGTGGGTCGCCCGGGCGCCGTTCGCCGACCGTATATGGCACAGTCAGTCCAGTGACATCCTCGATTGCCTTGATGATTTCCATAACACTGGCAGGAATTCCTGTTCCAAGATTGTAGAACAGGCATTGTCCGGGATTCTCCAGCTTTTCAAAAACGGCAATGTGCGCACGCGACAGGTCGTCCACATGGATATAATCTCGCAGGCAGGTCCCATCCGGTGTGTCGTAATCGGTTCCAAACACTGTCAGTTGGTCACGTTTGCCCTGAGCTGCCCAGATGGCCAACGGAATTAAATGCGTTTCCGGATCGTGATCTTCTCCAATAGCACCGTCCTCAGCTGCGCCAGACGCATTGAAATACCGGAAACTTGCAGAACTTAGCCCGTATGCATGAGCACATGCTTTCAAAATATTTTCCACATCCAGTTTTGACTGGCCATAAGGATTAATCGGACTTTGAGGCAAATCCTCGGTCATCGGCATTTTCTCAGGAATTCCATAACTGGCGCAGGTCGATGAAAATACGAATTTATTAACTCCGCAATTCTGCATTGCCTGTAACAAGTCGATGGTTTCAGCCACATTATTCTTATAGTACTTCAGCGGATCCTGTACGGATTCCCCAACGTAGGCAAATGCTGCGAAATGCATCACTACATCAATTCTCTCATTGATCAGGATTTCCTCGACCTTGGAACGATTGCCGAGGTCCTCTTCATAAAGTGTGAGATCAGGGGAAATCGCGGATTTGTGTCCGAATACCAGATTATCGAGAACAACTGGATGGTGCCCAGCCTCCTGTAATTGCCTGACACAATGACTCCCAATATAACCAGCGCCCCCGACGACCAATACATTCATACAGCAATTTTGCCCGAGGATGGTGGAATTGGGAATCTTTTTCCGGTTAAGCGGCTTGTTTTTTTGCTTGATACCCATAAATTCTTTCCTAGTGGCCCCTTAGCATTGACAGTAAGGAGCCTGCTTCTTGAAACTGACCGCTTTAACCCGTTGGGAAAAGAATTCCAACAGGTCTTTTTAAATGAACACCAAGGAATCCAGTAGAATCGTTATAACCGGAATTGGGTTAACAGCACCCAATGGCAACTCGTTGGCAGAATTTCGTCAAAGTCTTCTGGATGGCGTTAGCAAAGTGAAGAACATAGAGCTACGCTATATCGGGAAGGTTCACGCTGGGATGTGTGATTACGATCCCAAAAAATATCAGACTCGTCGTGAACTGAGAACCAGTACGCGAGCGGGGAGCATTGCCATCTATTGCAGCCATGAAGCAATTGCCGATGCCGGAATAGACTGGGAAGCCGTGGATACCAGCCGGGTTGGTGTTTATATGGGCACAACCGAGCATGGAAATGTGGAAACCGAGAATGAGGTATACAATATTTCCCAGTACAATTATGATATCAGGTTCTGGTCACACCACCACAATCCCAGAACGGTGGCTAATAATCCTGCCGGTGAAGTGACTTTAAACCTTGGGATCCATGGACCGCACTATACGATCGGAGCTGCTTGTGCAGCAGGTAATGCGGGTATTATCCAGGGTTATTACATGCTGAAGCTCGGTGAAATCGATATGGCTCTGGCCGGTGGGGTTTCCGAGTCCACTCAAACTTTCGGCATTTTTGCCAGTTTCAAGAGTCAGGGAGCCTTGGCTCAACATGAGGACCCTACTAAAGCCAGCCGACCATTCGACTCTTCCAGAAATGGTATAGTCGTCAGCGAAGGTGGAGCTGTCTATACGCTGGAACGTCTGGAAGATGCCAAAGCCCGGGGGGCTAAAATCCACGGGGAAGTGGTCGGATATCACATGAATTCCGATGCCACCGATGCAGTATTACCGAATGCAGAACGCCAACAGGAGTGCATGACAGCAGCTCTGAAGAAGGCTGGCTTGAAACCGAGTGACATCGATATTGTGAACACGCATGCCACTTCCACACCTCAGGGAGATATTCAGGAATGCCTGGCAATCCGTGCAATGTTCCCAGTGGAAAGCTGTCCTGAGACACGAATCAACAATACCAAGAGTTATATCGGACATGCCATGGGAGCAGCAGGTGCACTCGAATTAGCCGGAAATATTCCCGCCTTTGAAGATGGAATCGTCCATCCGACGATAAATGTGGATCATCTCGATCCAGAATGCGCATTACCTCAATTGGTAATCAATAAGCCCGAAAAGCGCCCCGAAATCCGGACAATTCTGAATAATAGTTTCGGAATGTTGGGTATAAACTCTTGTCTGATAATTAAAAAGTTTGCAGAATAGACTTAAATTTCTACAACCGCGCAAATATGACCAAGGAAGATATAAAGAAAGTGGTTCTGGATATTATATCCGAAATCGCTCCTGACGAAGATTTGAGTAACGTCCAACCGGGCGTTCGCCTCCGTGAGCAGCTGGATCTCGATTCCATGGATTTTCTGGATATAGTGATGGAACTCCGCAAGAAACACGGTATCGAGGTACCTGAAGAAGATTACCAACAGTTGGCCAGCTTGGACAGTTGTGCGGATTATTTGACTCCGAAGTTCACGGGAGTCGGGGCCTGATCCCAGTCGTTGCGCCTCCACGGATTTGTAAATGGACGTTTCCGAAGGCGGCAATTTATATGACACGATCGTAATTGGCTGCGGGATGGCCGGTTTGGCCGCAGGAATCCGTCTGGCAATGTTTGGCCAGCGCGTGATGATCCTGGAAAAGCACAATGCTCCGGGCGGACTGAACAGCTTTTATTTTCAGGGTGGACGGAAATTTGATGTTGGTCTGCATGCCGTGACAAATTTCGTTGAAGGCGGACGAGGAACCCCACTGGGAACATTATTACGGCAACTTCGCTTACCTTGGGATGCCTTCAAACTGTGCCCGCAAATCGGAAGCCGAATTGCTTTTCCCGGGATGGATTTGCGATTCAACAACTCCATCGAAACCCTCGAATCAGAAGTCGCCAGGGTATTCCCGAAGGATATAGATGCCTTCCGGAAGCTCCGGAAGGTGATACTTGAGCATGACGCCTTGAATCTCGAATCAAAGGTACAGTCAGCAAGGGAAATTGTCGGGAGAATTATTCAAAATCCGCTATTGCAGGACATGCTGTTCTGTCCATTGATGTATTATGGAAGTGCCCGGGAAAGGGATATGGATTTCGACCAGTTTGCGACGCTTTGGAAAGCCATATTCGAAGAGGGGTTTGCTCGTCCACTCGAAGGGGTGCGAGTGATCATTCGGGCCTTATTGGAACGATACCGCTCTCTGGGTGGAACCAGGCGTATGAAGTGCGGAGTAAAGCGAATACTGGCCAAGAATGAAACCGCGCACGGTGTCGAACTGGAAACAGGCGAAGTGCTTGAGGCAAAACAGGTTATCTCAACTGCCGGTTGGGCGGAAACGAAACTACTTTGTGGAAGTCAACGAACCGATCCAGACATCCTGGAGAATACGGGTTCTTTGAGTTTCGGGGAAACCATTAGTTTTCTAGATACAAAACCAGCCGAACTTGGTTGTGGAGAAACCATTATATTCTTTAACGACAGTGATCAATTTCACTACGGAAAGGCTGAGAATCCCTTTGATTTAAGGAGCGGAGTGATCTGCTTTCCAAACAATTACGACTATGGTCGCAGCGGGGATCTTCCCGAAGGCATACTCCGTGTCACTGGGATCGCCAGCTATGATCATTGGACACGGTTCAATGCTGACAGTTATGAGGCTCAAAAAAGAAATTGGTTTCCGCGTATCATTAAGAGCGCAATTCGCTTTCTTCCTGGAATTGATTGGGAAACCATCGAAAAAAGAACTGTTTATCAGGATATGTTTACGCCTCGGACAATTGAGAAATTCACCTCTCATCTTGGTGGGGCCGTCTATGGGGCGCCGAGAAAGGCTAAAGACGGACGAACAGAACTTTCCAATGTGTTCCTCGCTGGAACGGACCAAGGTTTTCTTGGTATTGTCGGAGCAATGCTTAGTGGGATCAGTATTGCCAACAAACACGTACTGATGTCCGGTCGATAAAATGGGTGAGGAAAAGATCAATACAGGTGATGTAAGGGATTATTACGATGATCCAAATGTCGTGGACCACTAC
>JAUVDD010000373.1 GCA_030595525.1 Puniceicoccales bacterium | reverse complement strand
CCCCGGAAATCGATTCCAAGTCTTAACCAAGTGCCATTCGGTTTAGTATTGGTTCTTAACACAATTTCCATCACACTTGCCATAATGCTTTGGAAACGTGAATCCTTTCTTTCCCATCTCTGCTTTGGTGAAACAGACCGTGAAATGGCTGTTGAACTATTCGGTCTTTTGATTGGCACCGATGATAACTGGCGGAAGCAAGGGGCATCGGAGGAGGAAATCGCCATGTCGGCATTTGCCTGGGACCAGGTAGACACATGGGTAATTCCTGCTAACAGGGGTCCGCTAAATGAATTTGAAGAACAGATTCTAAGCGACACAGACACGGAAACAATCACCCGCGATACATACGGCCGCACCACTATCCTCCCAAAGAAGGTGGCAACTATTGCTCTTCCCCAGAACTTTCCCCTTCAAGAGCCGGAAGATTGGAAAGAAATCCGGCAATGGTTCAAACCGGATGCCAGCCGCCTCGACACAAGCATGCTTAAGGATTTCTCCCGAGACCGGGAGAATGGTGCGATTGTCCGTGCGGAAATCTGGGGAGCCTACGATGTTCTCCGTGAACTCATGGGAGATGAAATCGCCTGCATGGCAGTCCTTGAAGAACCGGAAATGGTCGAGGATATCCTGAATACTATTGGTGAAATGCAGGAAAAATGGCTGATGGAGTCGCTGGAGCACACTCCCATCGATATTCTATTTGTCCACGAGGACTTCGCTGGAAACGGCGGTCCACTTGTAGGTCCCCGGATCATTCGTGACCTGTTCAATCCGTATTATAATCGCATGTGGGAAATTGCACAAACTCGAGGTGCCCGGATCTTCGACATGGACAGTGATGGCTTTCTCGATCCAATCATAGACGCCTTGCTTGAGGGAGGAATCAATTGCCTCAATCCCAATGAACCGGCAAGCGGAACTGACATTGTCAAACTTCGCAAAAAGTACGGATCACGACTCATCCTGAGAGGTGGCATCGATAAATTCGCCCTCACTCGCGGCAAGTCAGCCATCGATGAAGAGCTGGAATATCGACTGGATCCATGCCTGCTCGGAGGTGGCACCATGTTTGGCCTCGATCACAGGATTCCGGGAGAGGTTAGCATAGAATGCTACAGGTATTACGTGAAGCGGTTGCGGGAAATCCTGGATCTTCCGCCAATCGAGAAAGAAGAACCGGGTTGGTGTAGAATGGCCTGACAAGGAGGTATTTAAAGGCAAACCTTACGATTACCTTCTCTTCAATCGCCTTTCACCCTCTATACCAACGGCTTGTAACCAGCTCCATATTTGATCGATTTACAGATATCATTCCATTAACCCATCTTCCCTTTTTTAAAGGAAAGAATAAGCTTGCTCTTTCCTTTATTTAAGGAAACTATAGTTTCATCATGAAACAGGTTCTGGAATACATTTACGCAGATTTCCTAGAGCGACAATTGCCGGTGCTGGTAAAGCGTGATGTGGATATGGAAAGAATCCCGGGTAAAGCGCTGGCATTAATAGGCATGCGGCGAACAGGCAAAACCTTCCTCTGTTACCAGGAAATCCAAACCCTGCTCAACGATGGTGTTTCGAAGGAAAATATTCTATACCTCAATTTCGAGGATGATCGCTTGTTCGGATTCAAGCTAGAAGACTGCCAAAGTATTCTGGATGTCTTTTACGGCCCTAACCCAGGGAAGAAATCAGAGGATTGCTATTTCTTTTTTGATGAAATCCAAAACGTTGACCACTGGGAACGATTCATTCGTAGACTGATCGATACGGAGAAGGTCTCTGTGTATGTAACGGGATCCTCAGCACGTTTACTGAGTGCAGAGATTGCGACTGGATTGAGGGGCCGTTCCCTGAGCAGGGAAGTCTTCCCGTATTCATTTGAGGAATATCTGCGTGCCAACTCGGTAAAACTGAATCCGACCCGAATCGGTTCTAAAACGCGTTTACTGCTCAACCAGCACGCGGAGAAGTACTGTCGAACGGGTGGCTTCCCGGAAATCACACAATTTGATACTAATCGCCGACAGGAAATCCTCCAAAGCTATGTAGATGCCGTTGTTCTGCGAGATGTGGTAGAACGGCACAAGGTATCCAATGTCGAGGTGCTACGGTCACTCGTTTATCAGGTTCTTCGCAATCCGGCTACTAAGCTAAGCGTTAACAAGTTCTACCTCGACCTGAAAAGCCGGGGGATGCGTATCAGCAAGGATGATCTCTACAACTTCCTGCGTCATCTGACAGATGCATACCTCATATTCCAGGTTCCGATATGGTCCCGCTCGGAGAAGAAAAAACAGGTAAATCCCAAAAAGATGTATGTCATCGATAATGGAATCCTAGATGCCTATTCCACTAGACAGACGAAAGACCATGGTGCCTTCCTCGAAAACCTGGTATTCCTGACTTTGCGTTGTCAACAAATCGAGCTCGCTTATTACGAGACTAACACTGGACACGAGATTGACTTCGCTTACAAACGAAACGGACAATTCCATTTTATCCAAGTCGCATGGAATCTGGAAGATGCAGAAACAAGGGAACGCGAACTGCGTGCATTAAGGGAGGGTTTGAAAGAACATCCGGAGGCAGTCTGCCAAATTATAACACTGAGTGAAGAAGGATCCAGTGATGATGACCGGATCCAGATTAGTCCTTTGTGGAAGTTCCTGTTGGGAGTTTAATTGCAGGCTTGCTATTCGTCACCACCAAACCTTTACATGTTCAAAGTTGCATTTGAAATTTACGGTAATTCCGAATCAGGAATGTACTCGACATAGGCAAAATAGGCACTGGTCCTTTTACCATTCTTCTCAATGAAGGCGGATTCCAACCGGGCCGGAC
>JAUVDD010000146.1 GCA_030595525.1 Puniceicoccales bacterium | reverse complement strand
AACCTTCCAAGGCTTCGAGAACGCGCTCATCGGCTTTAACACAGCCACTGAGATCCTTGCCCAATACAGTCTTGAAGCCGACAGCATCCAAATCCGATCCGGACTGAATGATGCCATCACCAACCAGGGTATCCAGCATCTCTTCGATACATGGAACAAACTCGGTCACACGTTCAAAACCGCCCTGAGCCAGCAATTCCGATTCGGAATCACTCATCTCAAAGAGCCGGTACTTGAACGAGGTCGAGCCCAGGTTGGCGACAAGGATCTTCATTTAACCGATCCAGGTTCCAAGTTTGCTGAGGTCGTCGTGTGGACGTGGAATCACCTGAACGGCAATCACTTCACCGATTTGACCAGCTGCTTCCGCACCTGCTTCAACACCGGCTTTGACAGCGGCAACATCACCGGTAAAGAAACCGGTAACCAGACCACCGCCAATTTTCTCCCATCCAGTCATCGATACGTCAGCTGCCTTCAATGCGGCATCGCTGGCTTCCATGAGCGCGACGAGTCCATTACATTCAATTAGTCCTAATGCTTGCTTAGCCATAATAATTATCTCCCTTTCTTAGGATTAGAAGTGCTTGAGCAGATCCTCGTGAGGACGTGCAATGACGTGGGAGGCGATGAGTTCGCCAACCCGGTTGGCGGCTTCCGCTCCAGCCTCTACTGCTGCCTTGACGCTGCCGACATCGCCTTTAACGAAAACGGTCAACATACCAGCACCAATTGAGACTTGTTTAACAAGGCTGACATTCGCCGCCTTTACCATGGCATCACTGGCTTCAATAGATCCAGTAAGCCCCTTTGTTTCGATCAATCCGATGGATTCGCTCATATTCTTTATTGGGTTTGTGATTTAGTTGAATTTACGGAAATTACTTGATCAGTTCACAGAAAACGCCCGGACCAAAGCCGCAGGCATTTCCTTCATCAGTATCAATGTGTACTTCCAGTTTAAAAGATGGATCTATGCGGACGAAGAGTTTGTCGAAAGTGACACCCACTTCACCGCCAATTCTGAGTTTCATATAGGACTTGTTCTCCACTCCGTAGTATTCGGCATCCTCGGGTGCCATATGGACATGAGGAGCTGCGCGAATAACGCCTTCTTCCATTTTCAGGAATCCGGCCGGCCCCATCAGCATGCATCCGGGAGTTCCCTTGATATCGCCAGAATTCCGGATAGGAATCTTGAATCCAAGAGAAATCGCATCGGTGTAGGCTAACTCAATCTGGTTGAAATCACGACAGGGTCCTAAAATACGCAAATTGGAAATAACCCGGCTACGTGGACCAATCAAGGTTACCGCTTCCTTGGCTGCATACTGCCCATCCATGTATAAATCCTTCATAGGCGTCAGGGTGTGGCCCTTGCCGAATAAGGTCTCAACTGCTTGCGGGCTCAAGTGACAGTGACGAGCACTGATATTCACCACCAATGGATTGGGTGCACCTTTCTTTACCGGTTGGATACTGCCGGTTTGCCGGCCCAGACTGGCACGGACAAGTTGCTCTACTTGAGAGCGATTCAAAGGCATTGTTTTGGTTGATGACATTGGGAAATTCTTGATTTTCGACAAAATTCCAGACTAAAACCCAACTAAGTCAACATTTTCTTGCCATAAACCAAAAATTTTCCCAAATATATCCACCAATGTTAGCCCAGGAACGCCAAAATCGCATTTTGACCCTTTTGGAGGAACGTGGAACTGTCAGAACAATCGATCTGGCGGAGGAATTCCAGGTCACGGATGAAACTATTCGCCGCGATCTGCAGATACTGGGAGACGGTCACCAATTGAGCCGGATCCATGGTGGAGCAACCAGCCTGAGTGGCCGCCCAAAACTCCAATCCTTCACTGAACGGCGTTCGCTGGAGGTGGAGAAGAAGAGTCGCATCGCTCAAGAGGTACTGGGATTGATAGAGCCGGGAAAAACCTATGCCTTCGACAGTAGCACAACTGCCTTTGCCCTGGTATCCATATTACCTGACCTCCCCTTTCGCGTAGTGACCAATGCCTATGCTGTTCTCGATCACCTGATCCAATTGGAAAGCATTGATTTGATCTCAACCGGCGGGAGATACGACCAAAAGACAATGACCTTCATCGGAAGTGACAGCCAAAATGCGCTTCGGCGTTACCAAATCCACAAAGCTTTCATTTCCTGCATCGGACTCGACGCCAACCGTGGTGCAAGTGAAGGATTTGAGCAGCAGGCTGTTTTCAAGGAAAGCCTGATCGAGGTGGCCGACGAGGTCATCCTTCTGGCGGATTCCTCAAAGTTGAACCATCAATCAGAATATTTTTTCGCCAATCTGAACAAACTTACGACGATCGTTACTGACAGCGATGCTGATCCTGAATACATAGAACAGCTTCGCAGCAAAGGTTGTACTGTTATAATAGCTGAATAAAACCACCTGAAAGAATGAGCTTACTGCACACTCCACCCAATCGCCCGAGCGGCAAGTCGGTCCAGCTGATGACCACCTGCCTGTGCGATACCTTTTATGCCGACGTGGCCCAGGCAACTGTCGAGATTCTCGAATACCTCGGTTGCGATATCGAGCTACCGGATGGCCAAACTTGTTGTGGCCAACCCGCCTTCAATGGAGGTGACTGGAAATCCTCCCGCAAGGTCGTCAGACACGCCGTCAAGACATTCAAGGGAGACAAGCCGGTCGTCGTTCCCTCCGGATCCTGCGCCGCCATGATTTTTCATGGTGCCCTGCTGGCCTTCGAAAAAGAGGACGATTTGCCAGAAGTAAAAGCGCTGGGCGAAAGAACATGGGAACTGGTTGACTTCATCGTAAACGGCCTGGGCGTAACAGAGTGGCCAGGGAAATTTGATGCCAGCGTTTCGTTTCACAGCAGCTGCCACCTGCGGGGATCCAACAGTAAAGCGGCGGTACATCAATTAATGGGAACAATCGATGGACTTACCACGAAGCAATTCGATGAAGAGGAACAATGCTGCGGATTTGGTGGAACTTTTGCGGTTTCCTTCCCGAACGTTTCGCGTGAAATGGGTAACCTGAAAGTGGAAAACCTGATCAAGCCCAATCCAGACATTGTGGCCAGTGCCGACATGGGCTGCATGATGCACTTTGGTGGCATGATGGACAAGCAAGGCATGACGATTAAACGCATGCATATCGCACAGATTCTACGGGATTCCCTTAAAAATGGAGGCCTGATATGAAATCACACCAAGCCATCGACATCACGGCACGGGACCTGAACGCAGAGATCAAGCAATCCACTTACCTCGCATCCAAAGCTAAGACGGAAAAACGCAAAGCAATTCTGGAACAGGATTACCAGGATCCAGATAAGCTTCGGGAGATAGCCGGTCTGATCAAGCAGCATACACTGGAAAACCTGGACAGGTATCTCGCCCAAGCAGAAGCCAATTTGATCGCAAACGGTTCACAGGTCCACTTTGCAGTGGATGGAGATGCAGCCAACCAGAAGGTTCTCCAGATCATGCAGGAGAATGGAGCAAAGAGCATGGTCAAGAGTAAGAGCATGGTCACCGAGGAGATTGAAATGCTCCCCTATCTGGAAAAGAATGGGATGGAAATTGTCGAAACGGACCTGGGAGAATTTATTGTCCAGATAGATGACGACCAACCTTCACACATCGTCACACCTATCATTCACAAGAACCGTCGCCAGATAGCAGAGAGCTTCGAACGCGAAGGCCTGGGAGAATATAATGATGACCCGGAGACGATAACACGTCGGGCACGGGCATACTTGCGGCAGAAGTATTTTGATGCGGACGTCGGCCTGACCGGTGCCAATTTTGTATCAGCAGAATCAGGACGAATTGCGATTGTCACCAACGAAGGAAATGCCCGTTTTTCAATCGCCGCCAACAAGATTCACATCGCAGTGGTCGGGATCGAAAAACTGATACCTTCCGATCGCGATTTTTCTCTCTTTCTTAACCTGATCGGTCGGTCAGCGACGGCCCAGCAACTCACTGTTTATAATCAGTTCATAAATGGACCACGTTCGGAGAACCAACCCCATGGTCCGGAAAAAATGCATGTGATTTTCCTCGATAACAGGCGCACGGAAGTATTGGCCAGCGAGTGCAACGAGATCCTCCGATGCATTCGCTGCGGTGCCTGCCTGAATGTCTGTCCTGTTTTCCGACAAGCGGGAGGACATGCCTATCGCAGCGTCTATCCGGGTCCTGTCGGTGCGGTACTCAGCCCCTTGCTTGCTGGCAATCGCTATCCGGAACTGGCTGACCTGCCAAAGGCATCCAGCCTTTGTGGCGCCTGTAATGAGGTTTGTCCGGTCAATATTCCGATCCCGGAACTCCTACTCAGGTTGCGAGACCGGGCCAAGAAGGAAAAGATCAAGAAAGCAACCAAGGGAACACCCGCATTGGGACTCTGGGCAACTTTGTGTTCCCAGCCGACCATGTGGAAGACGGCCCTTACCATGGGTCACACCATGAATTACATTCCCACGGAAATCATCCCCCACCCGGCAGCGCGTGCCTGGCAACATGCCCGCAAGCTTCCTAAATTCCAGGGCGGTGAATTCCGCAAATGGTTCAAGAATCGCAACAAGTCCTAGCAAGGTGACATTATGAGCAACGATAGAGACACAATTTTTTCCTCCATTCGATCGGCACTGGAAATACTTACTGAGAAATCCGAGTATCCCGAGTGGAGTGATGCGCTACCGCTCTCCAATAATATTGATTTAAGCGAATCTTTGACGGAGCAGTTTGCCAACCGACTCACCTCCACCAGCGGTCGCTACTTTGATTCAATTCAAGAGTTGGGAGAATTCCTAAAAACCGAAGGCAGTGTTTTCGGGTATTGTGATCCCAAACTGGCGGAGCTGTTCAGTGGCGTTGAGGGGATCTCTTTTGATACCGAATACGACATGGCCAAGGTGGATGATTACCAATTTGGAATCACCAGGGCCAGTGCTGCCATAGCCGAGAGC
>JAUVDD010000267.1 GCA_030595525.1 Puniceicoccales bacterium | reverse complement strand
GTTGTACTCGCTCAGGAATTGGGCTCCACGAACCAGAACACTCCGGTCGTCTCAGTAACCCGGATCTCGGACAAGATAGTTCTTGATGGACAGTTGAATGAGACTGGCTGGAAATCGGCGCCAGCAATTGGTGAGCTCGTCCAGCAGCAACCAAAAACAGGACAAGCTCCGTCCGAGAAAACGGTCATCCACCTGCTCCATGACGATAATAATTTATATATTGGAGTCATTGCCTTTGATCGTGAGCCGGACCGTATCATTGCCACTAACATGGCTCGAGACGCATCCCTGTCATCAGACGACCGGATCGAGATTCTGCTCGATACCTTTCGCGATCAACGCAGTGCTTACTATTTTGCCACAAACCCGGTGGGTGCCTCAGTTGACGGACTTGCCTTTGGTAATGGGAAACTGAATACCGATTGGGATGCCATTTGGGATCTGCGAACACAGCAAACAGATGAAGGATGGACTGCGGAAATCGCTATTCCATTCAAGAGCTTGAGCTTTCCCGAAGGGAGCAGTACATGGGGCTTTAATATCAACCGGAGTATTTACCGGAAACTGGAGCAGGACCGCTGGTCGGGGGCTCGCCTGGAGGCTGATTTTCTCCAAGTATCGGAAGCCGGGGAAATCACAAACCTGACCGGTTTGAAGCAGGGCGTTGGCTTGGACATCCGCCCATTCATTGCCAGTCGCTGGCTTAATGAGCCTGGCTCTGACAGCGATTTGGATTTTGATCCTGGATTGGATTTGTTCTACAATATTACACCCAATTTGAGATTTACCGGCACAGTGAACACGGATTTCGGTGAAACCGAAGTGGATGCCCGGCAGATCAATCTTTCCAGATACTCACTATTCTTCCCTGAAAAACGTGCTTTTTTCCTGGAAGATGCCGGAGTATTCGATTTCTCCAGCACCGGTCCATCACCCGCGGGTGGACTGGCACGCACTGGAGCTGACGTGTATCCATTTTTCAGCCGCAGGATCGGGCTGCTAAATGGCGCCGAAGTTCCCCTGATGCTTGGTGGCAAGTTAACCGGAACAATCGGTTCACGTGACATAGGAATTCTCTATGCCCGCACGGATGAGACCAGTCTCGTTGAGAAGAAGGACTTTTTCGTTGGCCGGTTTAAGCAAAACATCCTTGAGCAATCCTATATTGGTGGAATTGTCACGGACGGTCATCCAAGTGCCAATACTTCTGGCCAAACCTACGGACTCGACCTGCACCTTGCCACTTCGGATTTTCTGGACCGTAAAAACCTTGTTTTCAATGGGTATGCTCTCAGAGGACAAACAGACGGTGTTTCGGGAGATGACTTGTCCTACGGATTCTGGGCACAGTATCCAAATGACAAATGGGACGCACAATTTGTTTTCCGCGAAATCCAGGAAAACTTTAATCCCGGGATCGGATTTGCTCAGCGGAAGAACGTTAGAATGTATCGGGTTGCCGGTAGTTATAATCCACGACCAAACGATTTCCTCAATATCCAGCAAGCATTCCACGATTTGTATTACACGCACTTTGTGAATCTTGAAAATGGGCAAGTGGAGAGTTCTGAACTCTACGTAGCACCTTTTGACTGGCACTTCTTCTCAGGCGACGCCATCCACGCCATCGCTGATTTTTCACGTCGCTTTGAACGTTTGTTTGAACCTTTCGAGATTTCACCTGGAATCATTCTTCCATCAGGTGATTATTACTTCAATCGCTCCAAAATCTCACTCGCTTCCGCTCGAAAACGCCCATTATCGGGCAACCTGTCCATTGGATGGGGTGAGTACTGGTCAGGAAGAGCTGAAGAGATTACAGTATCGCTCTCTTACAAGCTGCCACCCTGGTTCAGGGCCTCCATCAGTACCCGGCAAACTTTAGCTCATTTACCGGAAGGAGATTTTACGGCACGAGTGATCACTGCTACATTGAATTTTGCCGTGTCCCCCAGCCTGTCGTTTTCCAACTTGGTCCAATATGACAACCGCTCTGATATCCTCGGATGGCAAAGTCGTATGCGATGGACCATCAAGCCCGGCAGTGATCTCTTTCTTTCGTTCAATCAAGGATGGACTTATCGGGACGACGACGTTCGCAGTTTCGATCCAACTGAGTCCAAGGTGGCCGTGAAACTTCAATATACGTTCCGGTTTTAAGGATTTTGATCACTTGACTTAGTTTACTCAGTTAGTTTACTATTGTCTCGTGAAATTCACCTATAACATCCATGAGGCTAAAACCCACTTGTCTCGACTTGTGGAAGAGGTCGCAGTGGGTGAAGAAATCATCATCGCCAAGGCCGGTAAACCCCTGGCCCGGTTGGTTCCTTACGCGAAAAACACAAAACGTGAACCAGGACGTTACAGGGATGATATTGAAATTCCCGAAGCTTTCTTTGAGGAACTGCCGGAGGATACCCTGAAATCCTGGGAAGGAAAAACGGAGTGAAGTACCTCCTGGACACATGTGCAGTCCTGTGGTGGTGGCAGGATTCTCCTCGTTTATCGCAATTCGCAAAGGAGAAGATCCAGAACAGCAATAACGAAATTTACGTCAGTTCTGTCAGTGCTATGGAGATCTCCACAAAGATGCGACTCGGAAAACTCACCCTGTCCGGTCGCCTGGCAAAAGATCTTGGGATAGCTGTCTCAACATCCGGTTGGCAAGAGCTTCCATTGAGAATTAAGGAAGCGCAAATTGCCGGCTCTCTCGATTGGTCCCATCGGGATCCCTTTGACCGCTTGCTTGCCGTTCAAGCTATGCAAAACCGTCTCGCCCTGCTCACTTGTGATCCCGTCTTCAACGATCTTTCGGAGCTGAAAGTCGCGTGGTAGTGCCTCAACGCCTCTCAATCAGTCAAAAACTGAAATTGGTGAGATCGATGTAATAGAGTCGGCGATTTCCGGTATCCGATCCATTAAAATAAATCCGTTTCCCGTCGCGTGACCAGGACGGATGGGGATGCATGGAATTCTTGCTATCGTCTTTTTCGACCCGCATGCGAACAAGCACTCGGTAGTCTCCACTTTCAATTTGATAGAGCAAAACCGCATGCGTTCCCGGTTCGGGCCAATCAAATACATCCGTCACAAAGTACTGTCCGTCAGGATTGGGGGAACCGTGAATCCCAAGGGCGTTGCGAATGATGGGTTGCCCGGGTGATCCGTCAATCGGATGGCTCATGACATCCTGCGCAGATGGATTGTCTGCGTGACTGAAATCTTTGTGCCGCACATAGGATAATAGAGAGTCCGCTGTGTACCACATGGGATGCTGTCCGATTTCCGAAATGTACTGAATGCTTTTGCCCACCCGATCTGATAGGTATGCCGACTTGACCAGTTTCTTACCCGTTTGCTTATCTTCGAGCATGTAGACACAGAAGAACCGGCTTCCGTCAGGTGACCATTTTGGATGTTTAATTCCTCCGATATCGCGATACTTCGGATTTTCGAGAATTGAACGTGCTGGATTCA
>JAUVDD010000147.1 GCA_030595525.1 Puniceicoccales bacterium | reverse complement strand
GTAGATTGTCATGGAGACCGGCTGTCCGGAATAGTCCTTATCAACGAGCGCGCGATCAATGATTCCGTGTGCTACCCTATCCTCTTTACGGTAGACGTATGGCTTCTCTCTCCATAGTTCATGGGGACAATCAGGTTTGCTGAAAACTTCCTTCCCCAAGGATGATTTTAGCAGAGCGGAGAATCGTTCCTGCAAATCCTCTGGAGCTTGTTGTGTTATCTGCTCAAAACTGTCCTTGCTGACCCACTCCACCAAAGAAAGGAAATCGTGCATGCGGGTACCAAACCGTCGGCCGGAATTTGATCGCAAGGGAGTGATCACATTATCTGATGCATGTGCTTCGCTTGATGGTGAAGACATACGCTTTCGAAACGGTTTTTGGACGGGTATTTTCTTAAGAATTTCGAGTGACATGTCCTCGGGAATTCTGGATGACTGATGATCACTCTTCATGAACCAATCAGCTGTTCCCCATTCGGATTGCCACTCAACGAGGCCATCCTGTCGGGAAGGATGGGCATCACTCCGAGTTGTAGAAAATAGATCACTCCACGTGGTCGAGGAAGAATTCCTGGAAGGATTCTCCGCGATGCAATAAAGCCCCCGCTTGGCACGAGTCATGGCAACGTAAAGCACGCAAAGGGATTCATAAACAAGGGTATCCTGATGTGAGATGTTTGCTTGTAATAAAGTTTTATCAGCTTCAAGGATCTGCTTTTGAGGCATGTCCATGATCCATTCGACATCTCCAGAACTTGCACGTTCCACGTGCAGAGACTCCCTGAATCCACCAATTAGAGGGTCTCCACCGAACCCGGCGACAATCGCCATATCGAAATCCAAACCCTTGGCTTTGTGAACGGTCATTACCTGTACCTGATCAGCCATTGACGATTCGGAAACGGTATAGTTTTCCAAATACTCTATGAACTTTGGCAACCCGTCCATTTGTGTGGTTTCGAAGCGCGTAGCGGCTTCGATAAACTGTTCACAACGGTGTTTCAGGAAACTCGACAATTGAATCTGCTTATCGAGAAAATCGATCAGTCTCTGAATTACCTCAGGATATCCATGTGCCGTTAATACCCAACGAATCAATCCGGCTAGCCGATTGTATTCAGGACCTTCACAACTAACTTCCGGCATGCAAAGATACTCCCTGAAGAACCTATTCTCCGGGTGAATCAATGATTGAAGGAAGGCAAGTATCCAACGGCCTATTACATTATCACGGGTGATGAAATCGATGCCTTCCATACTGGCTGGAATACCGGCTTCTCTTAAAGCCTGTGTAATCTCCAACACTTCCTTGTTTTTCCTTACGAGAACGGCGCAACTCAGATCCTTTTCCAGAGGACGAACCTGCTGGATAAGTTCAACACAGGCAGGGGCAACTGATGTCTTGTCATCAACCAGTCCCCAACCGGCATAACCGGTTAACTTACTTGTCGTACTGGATGCCTTGTGATCCAGCCAATCGGTTTTCCAGCGGTCTGCTACCTCACTGCCTACCAAAGAGGCATTGATTCCCTCCCCGAAAACCTTGTTTACGCATTCAAGAACCATTGGAGCGCTTCGCCATGAATACTCCAGAGGTTTTGTCGAAATGACATTCTGATTGGAGTTATAATGATCGAGGACTTCATCGAACAATCGCGGATCACCGCCCCGCCAGGTGTAGATGGATTGTTTGATGTCTCCTACATAGAAAAAGCTTCGGCGGTTTTCCGGATCCTGAATAATTTCATCAATAAAAACTGATAAAACCTTCCATTGAATCCGGGATGTGTCCTGAAACTCATCCAGCAACCAGTGATCCGCCATACTATCCAGGCGGTAAAGCATATCTTCCTTGCTGAATACAGGATTGTCCTGACAGAGCCCCTCTATCAGAAGTGCCGGAAAATCATGAAAGACCAAGTTGCCCGTTTCCCGAATCTTTTGGTTATAGTGTTCATCAAAATCCTCCAGTAAATCACCGAGCGCCTGTGTCAGAAGGATTTTGCGGGAAATTTCCTGTGAGAGATAGATTTCGAGTATCAGGATCAGACAATTGCTGAGTTCATCTCCAAGATCGGTCTCTTTGTTGTAGTATGTGACGCAAATATTCCCGATAGCCAGATCTTCATGTTTTGCGAATAACTGAGTTAACAGGGAACCACCACCGGGATCTTTGCCTGGGCTCCATGAATCAAACCCATTGAGCAATTTAACAAATGCCTTCTGCAGACGGGAGTTGAATTCATTTCCATCCAATGCGGAACGTGCCTGACTGACCGCCTTTTTTATATCCTTGTCATCGGTTAGCCACCATGGGCGTTCTGTGAAAATACGACTGGAATTACCCCAGACATCATGGTCATGAACTTCCTGATACAACGATTGGTGTTCACGGAATTTTTCCTGAAACATGCGATAGACATTTTTCTCTTCTGATCCCCATGTCAGGTTCTTGTAAAGTTGTAACAGTTGAGAATCCCGATTTGAATCACCGGAATCGAGCATTTTCTCCATAGACAATTGCCGCGCCACATGGTGCTCGAAATCGTCCATGATCCGATGGGCACGAGTCAGTCCGAGCTCATATGGAAACGCACCGACCAATTTTGCAAAGAAACTGTCAATCGTTCCAAGCTGAAGTTTTCCGATCTCCCCTATCAGGGTCTTCAGTAATTTCCGGAAATCATTTTCACCCAATTCATTCATCCCGATTTGCTGAGCGAGATCACCTGCTTCCTTGGCGTCACCGGCAGCGGACATCAATCGCAGGAATATTTTTTGAAGAAACTCACCAGATGCTTTTCGAGTAAATGTAAGGGCGTTAATTCGGGAGGGTTCCACACCGAGTGCCAGCAATCGAATATAGCGATTAACCAAGGTATAGGTTTTTCCCGATCCGGCAAAGGCCCTTATGCATTCATGACCGATCTGAATCATTGAATTGAGCCTTTCGCTTGAAGTGCAATCCATTTCGGATCAATTGTACCCATGTAATCTGATCCAAACCATTCCGCCCAGGAATCGTATCTGGATGGTTTTTCTGGAACCGGGAAGTATCCATCCTTGATTCTTTGAATAATCGCACCGGCACATTTTTCTGCTGCGATCAAATGCTCATTACTCGGAGTCCATTCATCGAGCCGGATTTCACTAACTGCCTTTCCCAGACACAAGTATGCACATTGCGGTCGGACGCCCATAGTCCGTTCCACCGCAAGCATGTACATTGGCAGTTGAAGATCTTTCCACCTGTAAGATTTGTTTTCGACCGGGAAATCTGTTTCAGGAAATAAGGGATCTCTGGAGTTGGCAGTGACCACCTGAATATGGGTTTTTGAAGGCGACTCATTCTTGTCGGATGTTTTGTAGTCGATGATTCGATATGCTCCTGTTTCTTCATTCTTTTCGAGCAGATCGATTTTCCCACCTAGAGCGACATCTTCAAATCTCAAATCAACGTCATCATGAAAGGCCCACTCGACCTTCACCGGTAACCATCCGGCCTTTCGTTCCATTCCAATTATTTCGGAAGCAGCCCGCAACCGTTCCTGCAAGGAACTGCGTTGGATTTGTAATGGCACACTTAAATCGGTACCAAAAGTAGCCGATAATTGTTCATCTAGCGCAGATTCCAGAAAACCTTGAATATCCTTTGCTTCAGTCAGGCGAATTCCAGCATCTTTCCCATTGAGCATTTCCAAGACCTTGTGTGCCAGATTCCCGAACATCATTGGATTCAATTCCATTAAGAAAGGATCCGGTGCCTCCCATCGTAGTCGGCGTTCCAGAAGAAACGCGAAAGGATTTCTCAAATACGCGTGAAATCCAGTTACAGAAAACCGAGTCAGTGGTTTTGGAACGGGTAAATGTAGATAGGCGCCAAATTGCGAAGGAAATACTTCTCTCTGGTAATTTCTTTCTCCAAGAAGAAAATCTGTGCGTTTGAGCAACTCATCTTCATTCGCCTGAAACAGGAAACGGCATGGAAGTACGGGATCATCGTCCAGATTCTTGTCTGTAAGAATCACATCCAGGCGTCCCCAGTTTGATCGCTCCTCAAGAATCAACCTTAACCGGAATGAATGGAATGCAGATTCTTCTTCAGGACCGTAAAATCCCAAATTACGACAAAGCGCGGGAGTCAGAAATGTGTCATTGGTAGAATTGCCGGGGATTTTGGAATCCGGTAATCCGAAAATGACCATATGGGGAGCGATCTCCCATGGCAGTTCCAACCAGCCTACAACTGGTCGCTCTTTCATTTCCCGTTCGGGATAAAAGCGATTGGATTCAAGTTGATGAAGGATGAGATGCTTTTGATCGGAATGTTGGATTTTCTCCAAGGAAATCTCTTCATTGAGATCTTGTAGAATTGCTTCAAATTGTCCTAGAACGCGGGACAGTTCATCCGACAGTTCGTTGGCATTGGCAATGACTTGAAGGAAATTCCAAACTAATTCTGGAAGTGTTCTGGAAACATTGGAATTATCCAACAATTCATCGATTTGTTCAACCAGGATCCGAACTGTTCCAATAGCACCGATCGGCCCTAATGCGGAATCCAAGAGTTGATCGTACTTCGAGAAAAGATGATCCTGTTTAAGACAGTTGATGGATTTTTCCAAGGAATCGGCTTTCAAGCCACTATTCTCAATCCACCTGCGGAACAGTGAATTACCAAGTATCTCAAGCAACGAATCGAGTTCTCTGGAGTCGTTCCATCTGAAGGCGGTAGATATGAGTTTTCCCCAAGCTGTCTGATTCAGGGATTTTCCCTCTGGTGAGTAATACGTGCAATTTGTGAGAAGACTTCGGTTGATCGCATACTGCGAATAATCCTCATCGGGTGTGCCCAGAACTACAACGTCCGCGTTGTCGACATAGGCATTCGATAAATTGAAAATTCCCGGGATTGCTCGCTCCGGGCTTGGTACGCGCTGAATCTTTTCTCCAAGGAGCTTATCACTGAGGGATTCC
>JAUVDD010000006.1 GCA_030595525.1 Puniceicoccales bacterium | reverse complement strand
AATCAGGCTTTATCCACCGTCTTCTACCAGATTCTGACCAGTATTGGAACCGGTGCCATTTCAGGGATGCTGATCGTTGGTTTGCTCCCGATCCTCGAACAGATATTCAAAAACACCACTGACATTACCTTGTTGGAACTGACGGACTACAATCACCAGTTGCTGAGGAAAATGCAGATTGAGGCTCCTGGTTCCTATCACCATAGTCTGATGGTGGCCAACCTTTCGGAAAATGCTGCCGCCGCGATTGGTGCCAATCCTTTGGTTTGTCGTGTTTGTTCCCTGTTTCACGACATCGGAAAGATGTCCAAGCCCGATTATTTTGTTGAAAACCAGAAGGCCGGACACAATCCACACCTGGAAACGAATCCCTCGATGAGTGCGTTGATTATCAAGAGTCACGTTAAGGAAGGTATTCAGATGGCAAAAGCCTACAAATTGCCTACTGTAATCCAGGATGTGATTCAACAGCACCATGGCACCTCGCTGATCCAGTATTTCTATTACAAGGCACTTCAGCAACAGGAGTCCGAAGGGGTAATTGAATCGATTTATCCCAATGCTCCACGGATCGAACTGGATGAAGTTAATGAAGCGACCTACCGCTATGAAGGCCCAATTCCTCAATTTACCGAGAGCGCCATCATCATGTTGGCTGACTCCGTGGAAGCCGCCAGCAGAAGCCTGAAAAAGGTCAGCCCCCAAAGCATAGATGAACTGATTGAAAGCATCTGCATGTCCAGGATGCAGGATCGCCAATTGGATGCCACACCTCTGACCTTTCATCAACTGCAACAGGTGAAGGAAAGCTTCTCATTCACCATCCTCAACATGCTGCATGCCAGGGTCGAGTATCCGGACGGGAAAACAAAGCAGAAAAACGGCAACGGAAGATCCCGAAACAAGAGCTCCAAAGAGCAAGCCCCGAAAAGTCCTGACCCGTCATGAGCCGCCAGTTTGAGGTGACGAATGGTGAGCCGGCACTGACAATTGATCCGGACTCTATTGAAAGGTGGTTGGCCCACATGGACGAAGCCAGTGGCTACGATATACCGGAAGGTTCACTCGGAATCGCTTTCGTCGATGTCGAGACATGTTGCCGGTTACATTCCGATTTCTTCAACGATCCAACACAGACCGATGTCATGACCTTTCCGGGCGATCCAGAGGATAACCACGCAGGAGACATCGCCATTTGCCCATCTGTAGCAGAAGAGTGTCGCATTGATGAAGGCACTACTTTCCGCGAGGAGCTATCGCTTTATCTGGTTCATGCGTGGCTGCATCTGGCAGGATTGGATGACAAGGATTCCTGTTCGGTAAAAGAAATGAGAGTAGCGGAATCTATCGTAATGAAGCAACTGAAGGAGAAATCATTGCTTCTGGCTGTTGATTGGACCAATTCCGAATAAGGATGGACCTTTGCCTTGCTTAACCAGAATTGGCCCAGCATTGTCGCTGGTGTTATGTTTCGCAATTTGCGCAATGCCTTTGTTTCCGGGTTACTCCTACTTGCTCCAGTAGGCGTCACGGTTTTCGTCGTTAATTTCCTGATACAAAGAATTGGAGTACCAACGCGTACCTTGTTTTTCTTTTTTATTCCGAAAGAACAAACAAGCAACGCCTACATCGAATACACTCTTTATGTTGCAGCGATTCTGGCTGTAGCAGTGTTCATCACTCTTCTCGGTTGGCTGTCCAAACGATTGTTAGGAAGGGCTCTGGTCAATTTGTTTGAGCGCATAGTCGACAATGTTCCGGTAGTTCGGAGCGTCTACAATACGGTCAAACAAATCCGTGACACTTTCGTACAGCAACAGAAGGCCATCTTCCAGAAAGCGGTTCTTCTGGAGTATCCAAGAAAAGGCATCTGGGTGCTGGGTTTTCTCACAGGTAGAGGCAAGGGAGAGATTCTTCACAGGACGGATGTCGATCTCTTGAACGTATTCGTCCCGACAACACCAAATCCCACAAGTGGATTTCTGCTAATGCTCCCCCGGAATGAAGTTTACGAGCTCGATATGAATATTGCAGATGCCATGAAGCTGATTATTTCCGGTGGTGCAGTGGTCCCTACGTGGAAGGAAAACACGGAGGATGAAACCCGGAATTTAACTCAATAGAAATTCGAACGTGTTCCTGAAAGATCAAGGCTGTTTATTAAGTAAGGCACCAACAGGAGAAGACCACAATTTATTGGTTTTCTTCCTGAAGAATAATGGCCTACAGATGGTTCTTTCCAGGAGGCCTTCCAAAGCATCAACTTTCCTGAATGATCCCGATCTCTTCGAATCCGGCGAGTTGAACATTGAGAAAAAGGGTGAAAACAAACCGGCCTTTCTAAAGGAATTTGTCCCCCACTCTCGTTATCAGGGAATCGCCAGAAAATACAAAGCACTGAAAGCAGCATCCCGACTGGCCCGGTTTTACGAGAAAAACCTGATTCATATGGAGTTTTTTGATGCAGCATGGGAACTGTTACACACCGCCTTGGACAGCTTTTCCTCAAAAGAACAATCTGATACCATTCTATTGAAATCCCTTTATGTATTCGCTCGATCCGAAGGATATCCTGTAAGAGAGAACTGGTTGGAGAATCTATCTCCTCAAATTAAATCTGAGATAGCCAGTGTGATTCAATCACCGGTGGACAGCATCAATATTGAATCGGCGAAAATCACCGCATGGATTCGTAATCTCGAAATATTTTTCCAACACCACACGGATCTGCTAGTCCCCGATTAAACCCGAGGAATTACGATTGCCTAGAACTTGCCTTTTATTCAACCTCTCATCTGTCATGGATCGCTATATTAAATTCGCTTGTTTGTTCATTCTGTCACTTTCTCCAGTCGTTGCCTTGTCTCAGGACAATACAAACACCGGGCCATGGGGTGATTCCCCGAAACCCGAGGTTTCTGACGATACTTCGTTGAAAATCATCAACTTGCATATCAAGGCAAGAGGTGGACAAGATGCCCTTTTGGCCGTAAAAGGCATCCGGATGGATGGTTTGCTGGTGGAGGGAGTTAAGGATTACAAAATCGAAGCACTTTATCGAAGACCCAATGTTCTAATGGTTAAATCCACCAGAACACACATGGGAGATGACTACATAACAATATCTGTCACGGATGGCACCGATACTTGGAATCAAGAGCTTTTTCCAAAGAAAAAGAATCCAGGTTCTCTGTCCAGCAACGACAAGGAATCGTTGGAGATTGATGCCCGATTGCCTCACCTCTTCCTTGATGCCGTTTCCTCCGAGAATATCTACGCATACAAGGGAGAAACTAAATTTGCCGGAAGAAAGACCTATGTGATTCGGGTCTGGATGAACAATGGTAACCAAATTGAGGCCCTCTTCGACAGCAAATCCTTTCACATCATCAATTATCGCCAGTTCTACAAAATTGGCCCAAGAACCGTATTGGTCGATCGCGTACCGATTGGCCTGAAGCGCGTGAATGATACGTGGTGGGACGAAGGTTATGATTTCCGGTTAGGCGGGAAATCTTTCCGGAAAATCACTTACAAGAAGGTAACCTTTACCGATTTACCTCCAATGAGCATGTTCAAGAAGCCACCCACACAGGAAAGGTGGCTCCGTGGTGGTTCCTGATTGATGAATCTACATTCCGGAGTAGGTCCGGATCTCAAGAATAGCTTTCTGGATTTCCTCAAGGCAGTCCGAAACTGCGTGCCCGATTCTGTCATCTTCGCTGATTTCCTTGATTCGCCCGCGGCATAGATCCTTTTCTTCGGGAGAAAGCAACAGATGCTCCAGTTCACAGGTGTGAATAAGAGAGATGAGAACATGGTCCCGGTTTCCCAGTGGAATCGATGCATCCCGGATACGGTTCCGCAATCGCTGCTTTACAGCATTTTCCGTTGGTGCATCCGCCAATGGGAATCGACTGAAATGGAATATCCAGAGAAACTCCCTGTCCTCCTCACGAAGAACTCCCTTTTTAACCAGTTGTTCAGTCACTCGCTTTCGCAGGCCATGTGCATCCCCGGCGAGATGCGCCAAAGCTCCTCGCAAGCTCGTCACATTGGCTTGGATTATATCCAGTAAACCAAGGTCCTCGGGTACCGAATCCACAGGACTCGGATCAATTACCTGAAGAGTATCACGTGTGATCTCGATGCGGTCCACACGTGATAGATCTGCAATGATGGCACCAGCTAGCGCATAATCCAGTGCCCGGTCCGGCAAAGGCAGTAGTTTGCCGGTATCATCATCAAGCGCCAATAGAAGTAGTTGTTCTGCTAATGTGAGTAGTACCATGAGTCAATTCTGACAACTCATGGTACTACTGGCAATGGTTTTTCATCACATTCGGAAGCAAAAGCCTCAATCTTTTCCGGAAGTCCTGCCACCATCAGAACGTCCCCTGCGATTATCAGGTAATCCGGGGCCGGATTGGCCATGCGCTTGTCATTTCTCTGGATTCCAATCACAGTTACACCGAACCGTTGGCGCACACGTCCACCCGCCAAAGTTTCCCCGGCCAAATCGCTTTTTGGCCCGACATAGACCTGTTCCAGTTTGAATTGTTCGGGAGTTGGTATTGGGCGGTTCTCAGGATCTATCTGTAGTTCCATCGATTCACGAACTCGCTCGATGGCATCATGAGATCCTGATAATACCAAACGATCTCCGGAGAAAAGTGCTGCTCCGGGCCCTGGGTCGTATACGACGGAATACCCTCGCCCCAATGCCAGAATATTGACTCCAAACCGGGATCTCAATTGGAGATCACTGATCAATTTCCCCGACCAGGCAGCGTGCGCTGGCAAAGTCAGGTCGACGATTTCAACCGGCCAGGGTGCCTGCTTTTTGATCAGATCCAAAACCTGGGTCCGTCTCTGCTCTTCCTTGCTTTCCACCTCCGCACGGAAGGATTCAATAAACAAATATTCCATCTGGCTGTTCACGTGGATAAATCGGCTTCTCAACAAGACAACAACCGCAGTCACGATCAAGAAGGCCATCCCAGCGAGAGTGCTATCCGGAAGGTAAGGGGCTGCCGCCACCAGAAAAATCAGTACCAGCACAATCAGAAAAAGGCCCAATATAGCAAAATTAAGCATCCTGCGTAGCTGCTTCTGATGAGACGATCGCTTGGAACGCCCACTGAACAGAGCATCCGTCAAGATATACGACATGGCATTCAGGTTGCGAAGAACTGCTATAAGGAAAGGAGAAACCAGCAAACCGGTCACCAGCCAGTAAGCCATATTCCATAACCAGTTCATTGGCCACGACTCCACTATTCCATTGAATACAGGGAGACCAAAGGAGGCCGTTATGAAGATCCCGTTTATAATGAAGAAATACAGGACTATCTGGATGACTGGCCGGCGGATCAGAAACAGAACAACACTTCGTCCCAGACCAACCAGTAATCCTTCGAGGAACTTCTGGTAAGTTTCAAACAGGTCCAGCAATCCTTGCGGAGTCCATTTTAGCAGTTTGCCAAAAATCCAATCTGCTCGATTGGTCCAAAGCGGTGACATAAAAATCGTTACCAACGCCACGCCAAAGGCAATGCCGGTCAATTTCTGGTCGAGCACCCCGAGAGAACTGCCCAATCCCGCGATAATAAAACTGAATTCCCCAATTTGGGCCTTGGGAACAGCGGCCATGAAAGCAGTTCTTCCGGATTGGCCAGACATGCAGAGCCCTCCCCAGCAAGAAAGGACTTTTCCAAACATGACAAGGATCGATATCCCCAAAATCCACGGAAAATATTGCAGAAACAACCGGGGATCCATCTGCATCCCGATCGACACAAAGAAAACCGCTGAAAAGACATCGTGCAGACTGCGGTTCATTCGCTCAATAGTTTGAGCAACCTGTGTCTGTGAAAGCAGGGTTCCTGCAATAAAGGCACCCAACGCTGGTGAAAATTCCATCCGCAATGCGAGCAGGCTCACTCCCATCACCAGACCCGTACTGACCAAAGTCATCACTTCCGGATCCGTCTTTTCTCCACAGACTGCCAATAGGGCTCGTGGTACAATGGCACGGCCAATCACAAATACCATCACCACAAAGATACCCATCAGGAAAGTCACCAGCCACGCCGCATCCCAATCGAAGGACTGGGTTACTGACACACCAGTGAGGATCACCAACAAAATAACCGCCAAAACATCTTCCAGAATGAGGATTCCGACTGTAAATTGCGCGCTGGCATCCTGAATGCGTCCACTATCCCGCAATACCCGAACCGTCACCATCGATGAACTAATCGCCAGCAGGCTTCCGAAAAACAAGGTACTGGTCGGGTTCCATGAAAGAAACGGGGCCAGCATTTGAGCCAGGTAGATCATGAACAGGGTCTGCAGTAGCAAAGCCACCAAGGCAGGCCCAAAAACCCGCTGCAATCTCTTCAGGTCGAATTCCATTCCGATGAAAAACAGAAGAAAAATTACCCCGAGCTCACTGATTTGCTGTATTGCTGCCGCATCCTTAACCAATGAATCTTCGAAAAGATTTGGACCAATTAATAGACCAGCGAGAATGTATCCGAAAATAATTGGCAGGCGCAGTGTATAAAAAATCGCCACAGCGATTCCTGCAGCGGCCAAAACGATTCCAAAATCATCAATCCATCCAGTGTGTCCGGCCGCTGCAACAGGCATTGAATAGAGTGCCATACCTGCCTGTCCGATCATGCTCATGCCCCCGTTGTAAGGAATTTCTGCACCAGCTCAATAGTGAAGAATTTGTATATATGTAAGAAAATCGCCTTTCTCGTTCACTCCCATGACTTTTCCGCTTTGACATATCTCGAAATATCCCAAAATTCCAGTGAATCAGATCACGCACAAACGGAAAGCGCGCTACATGATCGGCAAGGCACTTGGAATATTCTCAAACGACATCGGCATCGACCTAGGAACGGCCAACACTTTGGTGTACGCCCGTGACAAGGGGGTTGTCCTCCGGGAACCGTCAGTCGTAGCAATTAACAACGAAACTCGGGAAGTCATTGCAGTAGGCAGTGAAGCCAAGAGCATGCTCGGTAGAACCCCGATGAACATCAGCGCCTTGCGCCCGATGAAGGATGGGGTTATCGCTGACTTTGAGATCACCGAGGCCATGCTTCGGTATTTCATTCAGAAGGTGAACAGTTCCATGCGATTTGTCCCACCGCGGGTGGTTGTGGCAGTTCCCTCCGGCATCACCGAAGTGGAGCGACGTGCTGTCAAGGAAAGCGCGATTCATGCGGGTGCCCGGGAAGTACGCTTGCTACAAGAGCCTGTGGCAGCAGCCATTGGAGTCGGACTACCCATTGATGAGCCTACCGCCAACATGATTGTGGATATCGGAGGTGGTACCACTGAAGTGGCCATCATTTCACTTTCCGGAGTGGTGTACTCGAAATCGGTCCGCGTGGGCGGAGACGAGATGGATACCGCGATCGTCAATTATATGAAGCGGGCCTACAATTTAATGATTGGTGAACGCAGTGCCGAAGAAATCAAGGTACGCGTGGGCTCAGCCTCCCCTCTCGATGAGGAAATCACCATGGAGGTCAAAGGTCGCGATTCTGTTGCCGGCCTGCCAAAGACTTTACATATCTCCTCCCAGGAGATTCGCGAGGCTCTGGCCGATACCGTGAATTCCATTACCGAACTGGTCCGCACCGCACTCGAGCGGTGCCCGCCTGAACTTTCCGCAGACCTTGTTGACCGTGGATTCATCCTGGCTGGTGGCGGTGCCATGATCCGAAACCTTGACCGCTTGTTAAGTGATGCAACAGGATTGCCGGTATTCGTGGCAGAGGATCCCCTATCAGCTGTGGCCAATGGCACGGGTGTGGTCCTCCAAAACTTGCATTGGCTGATGAAGACGCGGCCTTAAGGGAATGCCAAGGAATCTAACTCATCAGGCAAAATCCCTCCTGTTGGTTGTTCTGCTACTGCTGCTTTGGTGGTTCACGCCCTCTTTTGTTAAACGGGGAACTGAGGTTATCTTTAGTGAATTCCAAGCACCTGCCTGGACAGGCATGAGCTATTTGAAGGATTTACGATCCTACTGGACGAATTGGGGATCCAGCAAAGAAGACCTTATCTCGGCGGGAATGAATCTTTCCCGGTTAAATGCTGCTTATGTCGTCCGCAATCAGCAGGTAGACAGCATGGAGCGTGAACTGCGCCGCCTTGAAGGCTATTTCAATCTCCCGTCTTACCCGGAATATCAGTATGAGGTTGCGCGGGTAATCAAAAGGGATCTGACAGCCTGGTGGCAGGTACTGGTGATTAGAAAAGGCATCAATTACGGCATCGAACCAGGACAGGCGGTTATATTCTCCGGGGGCGTTGTCGGCCGGGTCCAATCCGTTGGAGCATATACTTCCACCGTGGAGCTTATCAGTAGTCCTCATTTTCGGGCAGCAGGACATTTTGAAAGTGATGATCGACCAGTTGAATTTCGCGGAGGCATAAATCCCGGCCTTCGGGCACCCACAGGAACCGTTTCCACAGTCCCTGTTGATCTGGTGGCATCACGAAAGGATCCCGTCCGCCTGACCTCCTCCAAGCTGGGTGGCATCTTCCCGGATGGTCTGACAATTGGTTGGGTTTATAATTTGGAACCGTCATCAGATGGATTGTTCCAGACCGGAAAAGTCATGCTCGATCCACGCCTGCAATCGCTCCGTGAGATCGCAGTTCTCATCCCCATTGAAACACGGGGAGATCCAGGACGATGAGTGACAATGGTCGAATTTCACTGATTTTCATATGTAACCTCCTGCTCTACTTTCTTGTGGGAGAATTAAACTTTATGCTGGGGAGTCTCTCCCTCCACTTTCACGCAGATGCCCTGCTCATACTCTTTTTCGGACTCTACCTCGGAAGACTAGGCGGTCTTGTTTCAGCAACCATTCTCGGGTTTTTCGCGGATTCAGTCAGTCCCGTCCCGTATGGAACTTATGTCATCGGTTATCTATCGATGTGGCTATTCCTCATCTGGGGACAAAAACGGATTCGCCGACAGAACCACACTCATGTCAGGTTCCTGGCCGCGTTAACACAATTCTTTTGGATGGTCATGCTAAGTATCGTCATCTTCTCCCAGGATTCCATGAACACTGTTTATTGGAACCGAATTCTCATGGAGATTCTATTTAGCACGGTTCTTGTCTATGTTTTTGCCTGGAGTTGGTGCCGTTTCCAGAAAAACCTGCTCTACTCCCTTGGCTGGAATATCGAGGCGGAAATGTCCCAGATCTGACAAATGAACGTGCAGCCTCCCATTAGAAAATCCCATGATCGCCTCGAGCCACAGGTTAATTCGCGATTGTACCTGATCTATCTGGTAATCGGTGTCTGCATGCTGATGTTGATTGGAGGATTAGGGTATAGGCAATTGTTCCAGAGGGAGGCCCATGAATCGGCCGCTGAGCGGCAAAACTACCGCCGCATCCTGATGCCAGGTCCAAGGGGTATTATATACGATCGCGACAACACGGTTCTGGTAGGCAACCGACCATTGTTCTCCGCCGTTGTCTACCTGAATGAGCTGCGGGCGGAATTTCGTGAGGAATACTACAACATCGTCCGGCAAAAACGGGAACTGGGACTCAAGCCGGATCGATTCAACACGAATATAACGGCTCGGAAAAATGTAGTTCAGCGCTACATGAATCGCTTAAATCAGTTATTGGAGCGCAAAGAAGAGGTGGATTCAAAACAGATTGAGCGCCATTTTTCACAGTCACTCCTGTTACCATTTCCATTGATCAAGGATCTCCCAGAAAAGGAATATGCCCGGTTAATTGCCCAAGTTCCCTTGGATTCTCCCATCCAGATTTTATCGGGAATTGCTCGCTGGTATCCATTCGGTGAAGCCGCTGCCCATACTCTGGGATTTGTGTCTGACAGTACGGAATTCCCGGAGGGCACCGTTCCGGGAGACCAATTACTCACCTTCAGAAATGCCGGACAAATTGGCCGAAGCGGATTAGAAAAACACTTCAACGAGCGTTTGCAGGGAGAAACCGGTGGTGAGATCTGGTCTGTTGATCCTAGTGGTTTTCAATATGAAAGGGTGGTTCACGAAACCCCTGGCAAGGGCCAGAATTTGCAAGTTTCCCTGGATATTGATATTCAGGTGACAGCAGAAAAGGCCATGGGTGAAAAAATCGGGGCAGTGGTCGCAATCGAGATCGAAACAGGTGAGGTGCTGGCATTGGTCAGCAAGCCATCCTATGATCTCAATACTCTTTCCCCATTTATCAGCTATAAAGTGGATGAAGAAATCCGCGAAAAGGGAGCATGGCTGAACCGGGCAACTCAGGGACTTTATCCACCTGGATCGATTTTCAAACTGGTTACCGCGATTGCTGCGTTGCGGGCAGGTGTGATCTCGGCTCATACGGAAATCGACTGCCCGGGTTATAAAATTGTGGGGAAACGCGCATTCCACTGCCATCGCCTGAGTGGACATGGCCCAGAGGATTTGATCGGAGCAATCCGCGACAGCTGCAATGTCTTCTTCTACACATGCGGGACTGAGTTGGGTGTCTGGGGAATTGCCAATGAAGCGCGTCGGTTCCATTTGGATCAGCCCACGGGAATCGAACTGCCGGGCGAAACCACCAGGATGCTTGTTCCGGATCCCGAATGGAAGGCCTCCCGGTTCTATGGTGAAGGATGGTTTGGGGGCGACACCGCCAACATGTCAATAGGTCAGGGATTCCTTCTCCTGACACCGATTCAGATGGCAACCTTTGCGGCCTCGATTGCCAGCGGAACAACTTTTGTGAAACCGACGCTGTTGCATGATAATCCGGAAATTCAAAAAAGGGATCCGCTCGGTCTGGCACCTGAAAAGTTCGCCCTGATAAAAGAAGGAATGCGTCTGGCTGGAGAACGGGGAACCGCCCGTCTCGCTGGTAAGCCCGGAATGCCGGTATCCGGAAAAACTGGTACCGCACAGGTCCGCAAGGATGGAAAGCCGACCACATTGGCATGGTTTGTGGGATTCGCGCCGGTACAAAATCCGCGAATTGCGATCGCCGTAATGATCGAAGGTGTGCCCGAGCAGGAGACCAATTACGGTGGTGGATCGACTGCTGCACCAATAGCGAAAATTGTTTTCGAGGAATATCTCGGGATGTAGTTATCCGGGTTCCTTAAGTCGGATCTTCGCCGCTAGAAATTGCGCTGGTCGTTCTGGCCAGGAGGAAACTGGACCATAGCGGATAAGGTTCAATGCATCGGTAATTGAGCCCTCGTCACGTAATCCCCGCATTTTTCGGTCACGCAACAATCGTCCAGCCTTGCGGCGCATAATCTCCTCGAATCCCCTGCGGTGTCCCCGCCTCCAGAGGAATATTGGAATAACAAATATCAATCCCACAGTGAATAACGGCACCAGACTGCCGCGGACCATACCTGTCCATTCACCACGAAGTGAGACGGATTCCCAGTCATTCTTGAACTGTTCCTTCATCCGCTGGAAGCGATCTTTTATCCAGTCGAATCCCTTCAGACCCGCACCTTTCATGATTTCAGCCATTTCCTGCTGATCAGTGCTGTCGAATTGAATCACCCGACGAAACCAGAGGATACTCAGGCTATCCAAATAAGCCTTGAATGAGCGATCAAATTCCAGATTTCCACCAGCCAATGCTTCATCCACCGAACCGGCATCCAATGCATACCCGGGAGTAGGATCCACCCGAATCCATCCTCTCTTGGGATCCAACACCTCACACCAGGCATGGGCATTTCTGTTCCGGACCATGAAGTAGTTTTCAAAACCATTCCAATCGCCTCCCACGAATCCCGTCACCATTCTCGCCGGAATACCTGCCGAACGCGCCAACAACACAAATGCTCCCGCATACAGCTCACAGTGTCCCGCCTGACCGGAAGCAACCCATCTCAACAGGCGATCAGCGTCACCTTCAGGTATCTCGCTCTCAAGACTGTATCCCCTTCCCCGTTGCAAATACAATACTGCTCGGTCGGAAAACTCCTCGACTGACATTGATTTCTGAAAACCGATTCGGCGCATGGCATCAGATAGTACCCTGCGGTTTGGATTTCCCTCCGGTAGTACCAGGAGAGTTCCTGGAAAGGAAACATCCTTCAAATAGGAAGCATTCTCAGTGTTTTGGTACACAGGATTCTGCCCCATCAATTTATGATCTTCCTCTCCAAATGGAATGACCCCATCGAACCGCAATCCATTGTACCGAATTGAAAGGGTCGATGCATTGATTTCGGTGGTTTGATATACACGGGTCAGGTCGTGCATCTGGATGTCGGTTCGGTTCTTGAAACGAAAACTGCGGAACACATCCCCGGTTGGAAGATAGGAACTGATTCCGCCCTCTATGTACAATGTCCATATCGAGTCATCAAGGACTGTGCCCTGTTCATGCTGGAAATGGAAAATATAATTTCGTCCCTTGCGATGATCCCTGGCTACACGAGGTGAAACCATAAAACCTCCATCATAGTACGCATCAAGGACAACCATTCTCCAATAAGGACGGGCCACGGGACTGTCTGCCACCACATCTACCCGCATGGCTATCGAGTCGTCCTCGAGAATGCTGACAACATCTCCATACTCCACATGGTCTGAAAAACCCGTAAGGCTGGAATTTGTTTGCAATCTGGGAAACGGAAGGGCCGCACCAATATCAAAACGCGGCATCAAAATGAACAGCAACAAGGCCATTGTTGTCATGCAAAGGAACAATATTATTCCCGAAATCAGGGTTCCATAATCAAGTCGTTTAATAATGTGACGGATTAGCTCCACCCAATTAAACCCCCTGAAAACCCTTTCCTCGGACTGTGTTAACGGTACCCCGGGTTCCCGTACTGAAAGGTTCACTACAAATAATTGCCCCATGGCGAAGGGTGCATAGAACAGCAACTGTACTCCAAACAGAAGCTCCTGGCTAAGAACGCCGGTAATGATTAAAAGAAACAAACTCAACAGCAGCAATTGCAGGTCTTCCCGAGGCGAGCGGATTTGAAGACCGCGAAAAAGAGTAAGTATCAGGACCATCCTGAATAACGGCGGCAGTACATCACCACCGGAGAGCACAAAGTCCGTGACGACTAACACCAGAAGAATTGCAGGAGCAATTTTCCATATCAATCTGGGAATGCGTTCCACCCATTGAGGGATCAGGCAGGAGAAAAATATCAACCCTATTCCGATTGTAGTGAGTAAATCAGCACCCAGATCCAGAGAGTAACTGCCGGCCAAACTGATCAGAACCAGCACCTGCCCCAATAACCATCTGACGGCCGCCAGTTCGTTATCCCTAAGCCTGTCCAATGCTCCCCTCCCCAATCCTTGCCAGGACAGTTCCATTTGGTCCGGGCAGAAACCGCACCATATCATTGAGTTGCCTGGGAGATGACTTGGCTGAATCCAGCTGTTTCAGTTCAACTGATCCCAATTGATCCAGGAAAGTATACAAATCCTCGATTGCGCCGACCAGAATACGCTTTTCACCAGCTACTTGTGCAGACCTTAGCTGATCTCTTTGATAAAGATCCTCAGCCAGGGTAGCGGCAAATGAACACATCCTCTCAAACTGTTCGCGGTCCATCCACAATGTCGGAGAAGGATCGATCCATAACGAGAACGCCTGATGATGTTCCTGCTCAGTTTCTCGAACCTGCAATTTACCCAGTCGGGCTGTTGCCTTCCAGTGGATTTTACGCAGGGAATCACCATGATTGTAATCGCGCAAATGGATCAGCTCCACGCCTTCGCCTTTTCTTCGATGATGTCCATAGAGCCAGCGCTTACCCGCCTTGTTACCGGAAAATTCGTATGGCACTCTGCCCGGCCAGACAATGACCTCACGGGAATAACTGTCAGAAATGGATTTTTTCAAAAACCCAAACGGATACCTGGAAACCAATCCCTTTAGGGAGATCGTTTCCTTTCCGCGCCGGGATGGCACATATTCCCATGTCAGTCTGGTTTTTTGCCCCGGATCCAGCCGCTCGTCCATGGGGATACCTTCCAACCGCTCGTCCAGTTCTGCCTCAACTTGGAATGTCAGGGAATAACTCGGGAGATATCGTTTTGTATTTTCGATCAACAAATATACCGGACTCGATTCTCCCACCCGAAAGTGCCGTCCACTGTCCAGTCTCCAGCGGCAACCCTTGAAATTTCCCCAGCTGAGCAATCCACTGACCAACAAGGTGCTCAACAACATCGAAAGGGCCAGATAAAGGATGTTCTGCCCAGTGTTGAAGCCGGCGGTTCCCACGCCGATCGTAATGAGAATCAAGAGCATCCCCGTTTTTGTTGGGAGCGTCCGGTGCCCACGTGGTGGACGGATCAGCTGCACAAGGACGCGTACAGTATTTCCTATCCGGGATTCACCAGCAAAATATCCAGGATCCGCCCAGTCGATTTTCTCAGCCATTCGGATTACCCCAAGGTGGATCAGCATTCACCTGTTTCAGTTCACCATTTAGAATCGCCCGATAATAGCATGTGGACCGACTCTTACCATGATGGTCCTTGGTATGGCAGGCACCCTCACCCTTTTGACGCACCAGATATAGAATCGAATTCTGCTCACAGTTCACCCGTGTCTCAACCAGTTCCAGCATATCCCCACTGGTTGCTCCTTTAATCCACAATTCATTCCGGCTGGTACTCCAGAAAACGGCCACTCTTTCCTTTATGGCAGTTTTCAGAGCGAGCTGGTTCACGTATCCCAAAATCAAAACCATTCCATTATCGATGTCCTGGGCAACTGCAGGAATAACATGTGATCCCGTAGCAGCAACACTTCCAATCTTTTCAAAGTCCAAATTTAATACACCGCTTTCTTCCAATTCATGAGCCATAGCAACTACTGTGTTAAATTCCTTAAATCGTTCAAGCCAGTTCCCATGAAGGATTGAAAGAAGCCGGGTTGTCCTGGCATCCTTGCGGATCCACAAAGGCCGCAAAGGCGATCATCGCCGCGTTATCTCCGGTGTGTTCTGGCAAAGCGATGTGCACGGGCAAACGCCCGCTTCTGGCCAACCTTTCAAAGGCCGCCCTCAAACGCTTGTTATTGGCAACACCTCCTGAAAGTCCCACGCTTTTCCACTGCCTCTTGTGTATTAAATGCTTGGTTTTCCTGATTAAAGCATCGACCACTGCCTCCTGATAACTGGCACAAACATCCGCCATAGCTACCTCCAGCTCAGCATCGTCCATTTTCTCCAGAAGATATCGCAAACTGGTTTTTAGCCCGGAAAATGAAAATCGCGAGTCATCCCTTTGCGGAAATGCCCGGGGAAAATTATACGCCTTCGGATTTCCTCCGATGGCCTTATTCTCCACGAGAGGTCCTCCCGGATAAGGCATCCCGAGGAGCTTGGCTCCCTTGTCGAGTGCTTCACCGGCCGCATCATCGACAGTAGTCGCAAGGACTCTAATACTTCGGTCCCGATCAAGGGAAAAGAGAACCGTATTCCCTCCAGATACAATCAATCCCAGATGGGGCAGTTGAATGGAAAAGCGTTCATCAAACGCACCGGGATCAACTGCATGCAATCCGATGAAAGGTGAAAACGCGTGTCCCCGCAAATGATTTACCCCGACCGGATTCAGGTCATAAGCAAGGGATAAACTCTTGGTTACAGCCATACCCAACGCCAGACAACCAGCCAATCCGGGGCCTGTGGTCACCGCAATCTTATCACCTGCCACCGGCTCATATTGCTGGATTACCTCACGCATGAGGACCGGAAAGTTATCCAAATGCTCACGACTGGCCAAGTCGGGCACAATCCCACCGTAGGCTTGATGCTTCAGGATTTGAGTGTGCACCCATTCACCTACAATCCCCTTTTCGGGATCGAAAAGTGCCATGGCTGATTCGTCACAAGAACTCTCTACTCCAATGATCATTTTGCCTTTTCCATGTGCCGTTTGATAGCCTTCACAAATGCTTCAGGTTGATCAAAATGCACGTTATGACCAGCATCATCGATTGTCTCCAACGTTGCAAAAGGAAATAGGCGATTTATCATGGAGGTGTCCGAATCTTCGATAAATCCGGATCGACTCCCCCGAAGAAAAAGGGCTCGTCCATCGTATCGCCATCCATCCTCCGGCACTTGTTCAAACAGCTTTGGTAACGCCGATTCCAAGACATCCAGATTGATGGTCCATCTGAATCCCCCCGCAGGCCCCCCCTCCAGGTTGCTCACTAGGAATTTCCGGAACACCCAATCGTGGACAAATTCTTCGAGCCACTGCTCGGCGTCCAGTCGCTTGGTGAACTGTGCCACCGGCATGCGTTGCATGGTTGCAAATTCCTTTTCCCATCTCGGCGGATAAGCCCGGGGTGCAATATCGACCACCGTTAGCGATATTACTCGTTCCGGGTAGCGGGAAGCTAAATACATCGCGACTTTCCCTCCCATGCTATGTCCCACCAAGTGGATTCGTTTTAAGTCATTCTTGTCCATCCAGGCCAACAGGTCACCGACCATTGATGGATAATCCATAACCGGATCATGAGGTGATTCTCCATGATTTCGCAGATCAGGAACATAGATTCGAAAATCCCTGGCCAGTAATCGACCAGCACTTAGCCAGTTCCTTGATGATCCCAATAAACCGTGCAGCAGGACAACAGGCGGCGCTGTATCCGCCTCTCCAAGAAATCGATGTGCGAGGTCTATTGTCTGCATCATGAAGAGTTTTTGCCGGACTCATTATGCTTCACAATCAAAAATCCCGCAAATCAGGCAGGAATTTTCATTGATTCCCTGACGCCTTCCTGAACACTGCAATATCTGCATGTCATCTCCCGCAAGAAAGTTAACTCCGATGATGCAGCAGTACAACGAGGTGAAGGCCAAACTGCCCACCAATACGATACTGCTGTTTCGGCTGGGCGATTTCTATGAGATGTTTGATGATGATGCCAAAGTTGGCGCGGATGTCCTGGGAATCACGCTGACTCAGAGGAATGGCCAGCCAATGGCCGGGATTCCCTACCATGCAGCCGATACCTACATCCAGAAATGCCTGAGGGCGGGGAAGAAGGTCGCCATTTGCGAGCAGATGGAAGCCCCAAAACCAGGGCAGCTGGTCAAGCGATCCCTGACTCGAATCCTGACTCCGGGCACAACGCTCGAGGATCAGCATCTGGAAGCAGGAAGGAACCAATACCTGTTGGCCTGCAACTGGACCAAGCAAGGACTTGCAGCGGCGTGGCTGGACCTGACAACAGGTGAATTCCAGATAGCCAGTGGTCATGGGTTTGACAATTTGATTAACGTTTTCCACGCCCTCGACCCGAGGGAGGTCATCCTTCCGGAAGAAGCGCTGGAAAAGTGGCGTGAAGAAGAGGGTCTGGAAGACTGGTCAGCGGAAATCATCCGACTCCTGCAAGGCCGTACTCACTCCACGTTGATGCCGTGGCAATTTGATTCACGGGAAGGAGCCAAGACTGTCATGCAGACTCTTGGTGTCATGAATTTGGATGGTTTCGGGATTGCAATTGATCATCCTGGTCTGGGACCCGCTGGTGCCCTGCTGGCATACGCCACCGAAAACCTCTGTGCCAAGCCAGAGAATGTTCGGCGAATCAAGGAGTATAGATCGAAGGATACTTTGCAGGTCGATCCAGCAACATTGCGCAATCTAGAGATTTTCCGATCCAGCCAGGGAATCCGCAAAGGTTCCCTGCTGCATGCCATGGATCGTACCACGACAGCGCCCGGAGCACGTTTACTTGAGAACACCCTGACTGAACCTTCCCTGGATCTGGAGGAATTAAAACGACGCCAGTCTTGTGTAGGCGAATTCCTCAGTGCCCCCGGCCTGGCTTCCGAGTTGCAGGAATATTTGCGTGGAGTAAGGGATTTACCGCGCATCATCGGCCGGTTGAGAAATGGTCTGCGCAACCCAAGGGAACCGGGCGCCATCAGACAAACCCTGCACCAGCTACCTCACATCCAGGCAGTTATTAATTCTTTCGACAGCCCAGTTTTGGATGCTCTTTCAGAACAGATGGGACTCTTCCCTGAGCTGCTTGACCTGCTGGACCGAGCCCTAAATGACAGCCTTCCAAACCAGATTCAGGACGGTGGCTTCATCGCGGATGGATTTGATGAGGAGTTAGATAGATTACGGGGTCTGAATAAAAACTCCCGTGTTTGGTTAGCTGATTTTGAAGCCACTGAGGTTGAACGCACCGGAATCAAGTCGCTCAAAGTAAAGTTCAATAACGCTTTTGGCTATTT
>JAUVDD010000168.1 GCA_030595525.1 Puniceicoccales bacterium | reverse complement strand
GTTAACGGTTCCCCCGCTGGGCTTCTGCCAGTCGGTCCACTGGGCTCCATAGACGCGTCCCAGATCCCCGTTCTTGTCAGCCCATCCATCCCAGATAGTAACCCGGTTATCGTTGAGATACTTGGTATTCGTATCGCCCTTGAGAAACCAGAGGAGCTCGTGGATGATGGCCCTCAGATAAAGCTTTTTTGTGGTTACCAGTGGAAATCCGGCTTGCAGGTCGAACCTGCTTTGTGCCCCAAAGCAGGACAGGGTGCCGACACCCGTCCGGTCTTCCCTTTCAATACCGTTATCAAGCACGTACTGCAATAGATCGAGATAAGTCTTCATACCTTAGCCGTTCCGGACCTGGTTTTTCTTGGATTCCCTTTCATCCTCCAACCTGAGGCGCTCATTCTTTAGCTGAGCATCCAGTTGTACGGCTGCCTCGGCATCATGATTGAACATGGCTTCCTGTAGTTTTCCATTCAGGAAAATCTCCCTTTCGGCGATTTTGGCCTTATATTTCTGATCAATATCAGCCAATGCCTCCTTTTGTTCCTCCGTAATTGAACTCCCACCATCGGGATCATCCTTCTGGAGGCGTTCCATAGCCAATTCGTATGCGCTCTTCATGTTATAATTGTTGAATCAGGATTCTGACTTTAATTGTCTGTGACCAATATCCCTGCGATAGAATTTGTTATCCCATCCAACGGCATCGCAAACTTCGTAAGCTTTTGCGGAGGCATCTTCGAGCGTATCACCCAGGGAAACAACCCCCAGGACGCGTCCTCCACTGGAAAGCAGGGTACCGTTGTCGTCCAGTTTCGTACCAGCATGAACAATTGAAACCCCTTCTGGCAGTGTTTCCGGTAATTGGATGGGATCACCCTTGGAATAAGAGCCTGGGTAACCATCAGCCGCGAGAACTACTATCATTGCTGCTTGTTTTTTGAATTTCACCTCGGCTGGCTCAAGTGTGCCGTTGGCGCAATCCCACATCAATTGAACAGGGTCCGTCTCGCAAAGTGGCAACAGGACCTGACATTCAGGATCTCCAAAACGGACGTTATATTCCAGTACCTTCGCTTCTCCCGCATCATTGATCATCAATCCAACAAACAAGGTCCCACGGAAATCGATTCCTTCTGCTTCAAATCCTTCCAGAGTCGGGCCGATGATGTCCCGGTGAACGACCTCCATTATCGCATCATCGACGACTGCTGCCGGCGCGTAGGCGCCCATTCCTCCAGTGTTGAGACCGGTATCTCCTTCGCCTACTCGTTTGTGGTCCTGGCTGGGGGATAGACAGACATATTTGTCGCCCGAGACCATGACCATGATCGATGCTTCTTGTCCGGTAAGAAATTCCTCAATGACAATCTCTTCACCGCTGGCACCGAAGCTACCTCCCTGCAGCATGCCTTTCACCGCTTCTTCAGCAGATTCTTTAGATTCGCAGATCAAAACACCTTTACCAGCGGCCAGGCCACTTGCCTTGACTACCACCGGCAGACTGCACTTCCCGAGGTATTCAATTGCCGGCGCGACTTCTGTAAACGTATCCCAATCGGCTGTCGGAATGTCGTACTTTTTGAAAAAGGCCTTACACGCCGCCTTGCTGGATTCCAGAATCGCTCCATCTTTACCCGGACCATAAGCCGCAATTCCCGTTTCCCTGAGATCGTCAGCCACACCGAGTGCCAATGGCACCTCGGGACCAACGATGACAAGATTTGCCTCCAAATCCTTGGCCAGGGCCACGCAGGCTTCGGGATCTTCTACATCCAGTGGGCGGCATTCAGCCTCGCCGGCCATTCCCCCATTACCCGGAGCGGCCCATACTTTCTCCACAAGGGAACTTTCAAGGCATGCCTTGAGCAACGCATGTTCACGTCCTCCCGATCCTATAACCAGCACTTTCAATGGGGATTCCATATCTCTAAATTTTTGTCGTTCTTGTTAATCGATTTGTGCAGCGGGCACTTTAATCACGCAAACGGATCTTCAATTTGGGTGCAACTCACATTTTCCTTTAGGAACCAAAATCCGGGAATTCTATGGACAACAATGGAATCCGTTTGACCTTTTGCCTGTAAGAGTCTTCCTCTCCTGTTTTTCCAATTTCTAAGAAGATGAGTAAAAAACAGAAGGACTCCCAAAAACCTGAACTTCCAGTCGGTCTGAACCCAGAGAGCGATCTCCCGCCTGATGCAGACATGGAGGAGCGGTTTAATGAATTCTGGAAGAAGAACGGTACCAGCGTCTTTGGCGGAATCGCCATTGGTGCAGTGATCGTCATAGGGATTCAACTCTTTCAATACCTTGGTGAAAAAAAGGAAGATTCCATAAGTGATGCTTTCGCCGCTGCCGATACGATAGAAGCTAAGATCGATTTTGCAGCGGAATATCCGGATCACCAGTTGGGTGGCCTGGCGCAGTTGCAGGTTGCAGATGCTCGTTACGAAGAGGGCAAGTATGCTGAGGCAGCTGAGCTGTACGGTGACACTTCCAATGTTTTCGCTGATCCGACCATCGTTTCCCGTGCAGTGCTCGGACAAGGGGTGAGCCTGATGCAGGTCGGTAAGAAGGAAGATGGACGTGCCGTCCTGAGAACAATTGCTCTCGATAGCAGTGCTCTCCATGGAACCCGTGCTGAAGCCGCTTATCATCTCGCTATTTCCTTCTGGGAAGAAAAGGACAACGAGAAGGCATTGGAAATGACGGACGTCATCCTTCAGTTGGATTCCGCTCCTTTCTGGGTATACCGCGCTAATCTATTGCGGGCCCGCCTGAACTAAAATCAGGATAATCCCTCTTCCTTTCCGCATTGCGGCAGACGTTCGAATTTTGATTAATCGTCTTCCTTTTCCCGGATCTCCGATGCTTGTGACCGGATCCATTTTTCCAGTTCATCCAGTCGTGAATCCAGTCGGTTTTTGAGAACAAAATAGAAAATCATGGCAGGGATTCCGATTGTCAGGCCTGTAGCGGTGGTGATCAGGGCTTCACCGATGTCGCCTGCCAGTAACTCGGGCTTTCCCATCCCACCTGTGGCGATGGTCTGAAATGCGCCAATCATGCCACTGACGGTTCCGAGCAGACCGACCATCGGAGCGATTGTGGCAATGACATTCAGGTATTGAATCCAGCGAAGCGTATTGCCTTCAACTGAGACGGCTTCATCGCGCATTCGGTCAGTATTTGCCCCGATTTCGTTATTTGGAACAGATTGGGTAATCTGGCGGGTAACAGGTACATCAGTCCATTTGGATGGACGAAAACCAAAATACCCTCTGGAGGTTTGCATCCATGCGAACAGAATTAAGGAAAATAATGCCAAGGAAAGAGTTCCCAGGGGATACATGGCCCAACCGCCTTGTTTAAGGAGTTCGAATAATGTGATCGTTGCGATTGAATTGATTTCGCTCATGATAATTTTGGAGGTAATTCACATGCTTCATAGAGCTCCAGCGCCAATTCGGAGGTGTCGCTTGGAATTCTCAGCATTGGAAGCAAGGACCAGTAGGTGGCCATTTCGGTGTCATCTGCCAGACGGGCTAGTTTTGCTTTCAGCCAACAATAGCGTGTGGGTGCATTTGTGTGATCCAGATAAGCATCCAATGTATTCAAAACTAATTGAGATTGGGCGGGCAGACCCATTTCAAACAAGGACCAGGCCTTTATCAGATGGATACGCTGCCTTAGGGGATGACTGGAAAGGGCGGATTCCATGCGCACAGATCCGTGGTAACAACGCGTCCACTCCTTTTTGAGTGTCCATGATTCCAAATACTCGATCAGCCATATGTGGGTATCAGTGTCCCAAAGGTGGAGGATCGCTTGATTCTGGTAAATGTCTTCCATGATATCATCAGAGTCGATAGCCCCAACCGGATGTAATTCCGCGATATCAGCGATTGGAATTCCGAATTGTTGCATACTCTCATTGGTGGGGTCCGATAATTCGATGAATCCATTGCTGGTATTTCGAATGATCCCCCTGAATTGCATTTGTTGATTGGTAATGCCCTCTACCTGGATGGCCGGGGAAGTTGTTGCCAACAGGAGAAGGTTCCCTGCTAGAAGGATTTTTTCTGATTTACGCATTCTTAAAGGATTCGATGATGTCATTGGCTTTATCGGATATGTCATAATAATCTGGATACAAAGTGATGATTCTTCGACAATTCAGGATGCACCGATCGGGATTTCCCGAATCCAAGTCTATGCGAGCTCTGATGAGTAACGATTCAGCGGTTGTTCTGGGTGGCAGGTTGCTCCTCTCCAAAAGGGAATCGATTGTACGAGATGCCTTTGCCAGTAAATCCTCTTCGTATTGCATTCAATAAAAGTTTGTGCCGCTAAAATTGCTGGAAAGGATACGAGAATAATAATCAATAGTTTAATAGATAATGGTTTCATAATTTTTATTTTTTTGTTAATATTTTGTTCGTTATTCATTTACCAAAGTTAGTACTTTCAGTCCAATCATATCATAAACTTATAAAATCATAGTCTCACTGATTTAAATTCAGTTTCTTAATCAATTTCTATACTGCTGTTATAGCGAATATCAGTAATTTCCAAATCTAACCATGTCCAATTCCCGTTTTCAAGTATCCAGGTTACTTCAATTTTCGTTGGTATT
>JAUVDD010000384.1 GCA_030595525.1 Puniceicoccales bacterium | reverse complement strand
ACAGGCTTGGCCTTGAGAATACTTTGTACTGAAGCGCAGTTGGAAATTTGTATTATCATCACCCGCTGGTGGTAAATCGATGTAGTTGTTTTTCCATGTCACTCCATTGGCACGTTCTGTTCCAATCTTTTTTTCCAATATTCGCCACGTTTTCCCATCATGGAATTCGCACAAAAATTCACCTTCAGTATCCGGGACATCGATGAATTGCCTGGCATAAGAAACCTCCAGACGCAGACGATTGTTTGTGGGTATGTGTAGTGTTAAACTGGAATGATCCTTCAATCTGACGCATTTATCCCCTTGGTAGGCATTGCTCGAAATCAACTCTGCTCCCATAACATCTATGTTCGAGGGCAAGCCATTTTCGAAATCCTCACGATACCATTCGTGTTGGTTGACGAGGTAGTCGACAATTACTCCATCGATTTCCATCTGATAGAGTTTGGGGTAAGTGACCTTGCCGTTTGCCGGAGCCCGCACAATGAGCCTTGCTGTGTCCGATGGAATGGATATCGGGGTAATTCCGGAAGCGCCGTGTGCCAGGAAAGTCTCACTGACCGAATCGTATAGATCAACGGGCTTTGCGCCCACATCCACATGGATAGTTTTGGATTCGGGGTAGGGATTATAATAGAGATGAGTCGGGTAGCAGGACTCCTTGAAAAAATCGGCGGCGTTCAAGTCCCAACTGAGAATTTGTTCCACATCGGTCAGTCCGAATCCAGCGGCCAGGCGTCCCATTTCCACTGACATGTAAATGGCCAGGTTACTGAATTCATCTGCTAACTCCCCAAATGGCATCCGGTTGGAGCGAAAAGGTCCGGTAAGGAAAGGACTGGTTTCCAAATCGGTTGTCTGGACATAGAGCCAGTCAACCGCGAGTTTTGCGCGAATGGCATTATTTGCTGTATTCCCCTGACTGACCATCTTGACGTAAACAACAACTTTTTCGCCAGCAGGTATGGAAAATCTGATTTTCTTCATGTCGCCATTTTCATAGCTAAACGCTTTCTCCCAGTTTTCCGGTGTACCAAAAGAGTAATGGACATCAAAACTCACTCCATCGTCGGCAGTTGCTTGGGCCTGCATGGCCAATATGCGTGAAGTAGCTTTGTCTGCCGGAATTTTCCAGACATGTTCCACTTCTGACTGTCCCGGGATCACTTGGAGAACCTCACAGGCATCGGGACCTTCCTTCTCCCCATCCAGTCGTGATATATCGCCTGAGACGGATCCTCTCAGAGATTGTTCCCCTGTAGGGTAATGCATCTGCAATTTGTATTTTTGGACCTGCTCATAGGCCAAAGTATAATTCTTGTCGAATTGGTCTGCCCAAGCCTTGTCCGCCGGTTGCTGATGTTCTGCTGGAAGACTGTTTGCATACCATAACCGGGCTGAGTTGGCGACGTGTAGAAGCCATTTCCCCATTATGCGTGAATAGCGATCATCATAACGGACCAATCCTTTCATGTTGATGGCCGTATTGCATGTGGCACTTAGGAATCGCTTATCTGTGTCAGGTGGACCACCAATCAATCCATAGGGCTGAACGATGGCATGCGGCCAATTGCCTTGCTGCATTCCCCATTCGTGCCGGGCGCCCAAAGGATCAGGTTCGAAGCACCAAGTGACAAGCCTGTGGAGGTCATAGCGACGATCATCCATTTCGGAATTGCGGCGGGCGGCCACATAGGGACCGTAACTCATGTCCCATTCAAACAAAGGACTGTACTGAAGATCCTCAAGAAACCGAATGCACCAATCCACTCCGTCCAGATACTTCGGGTCATTCAACTCGCGCCAGGCCATATATTGCAGGTACGCCACACCTCCCGAACAGTCTGCCCATGGCACTTTCTTGATGTCATACAATTCCCCCTTCTCGAAATCGTATCCCCAATGCCAGAAGTCGGCCCATCCATTGCGGTCACCACCCATTCCATCCCTGAGTGCCTGATGCCAGGTATTGGCTACAGAGGTGAGTTGTTCAGGATAATTTGGGGTGTCGCGGTTACCGTCATACAATTGAAAAAATCCAAGATTGAAATGGGTTGTATTCTTTAATTTCTCCCTGGCGCGCATTCCCGGACTGACTCCATACATCTCAGCCTTTTCCGAGAAATAATACTGGACCTCGTTCAGGTAATTGTGTCCATCCTGATTTCGTTTATTAATACCTGCAAGCTTTCCGCTCAAGGTTGCGGTTAATCCGTTAAGTACCGCTGGCCGACCTACGTAGCCGCTTAGTCCGAAGCCGTCCCAGGGGAATTTCTGTTGGCCACTGTATTCCCGAATCAAGGGTAGGGCGGGACCTTCGGCATCCCAATCAAAAAGGAGGCTGTCCATGTTGCGGGCAACCTTGTTCCAGTTCCGCATCTGGTAATGATCCGGCTGGTTTGGCATAGCGTCTATCCATTCGATGACACGTTGACCGTTCGATCCAGTGCCTGATTGTGATTCCCCGGCCTGACAAATGGTGGTTGTGGTAAATACCAGAAATGAAAAACACCCCAGGGAAATCAATCGTACCAGGCGGGTGATTTTACTCCGGAAATTGCTGATCAATGGATTGTCGAAATTCATCTGATGGGGTAATTACAGTAATGTAGGGGAGCACTTGTAATGAGGTTAATTAAGTGGTGCACTCGGCACAAGTAGGATGTTTTCCTTTTTAGTGAGAAGTCTAACCCCAATACAAAAAGCAACGTTTTGACACTCCAAATATTTCCTGTAGAAAAAGACTGTGCCTGGAGCATGTAAGCTTTATTAATCAAATCC
>JAUVDD010000349.1 GCA_030595525.1 Puniceicoccales bacterium | reverse complement strand
AAAAGAGAACATTAACTTTAAATGTTGATCCAGAAAACACTAAGGCAATTAAATTCTACAAACGCCACGGATTCGTCGTTCAAAAAGAAATGTTATCTCTCGTAGGAAGACGACTTAAAATGGTGAGAGGGGCCTAACCCTTTACCGTGACTCATTGAATTCACTTACGACTTCGTTTTGTAATCTGAAACGGGCACTCGAAGCGGCTGGCAAAAAGGAGAAAACGCATTTATGGATTGTACCCGGCAAGGGGCACAGTGACTGCGATACCCATCCCCAATTTTGGGACCAGGTGAGCACGTTCTTGCACAGGACGCTGCCCATCTCTTGAAATCACCAGATTTGTAATAAAGCAGCACTTATTGTGTAGGGTTTAGGCTACTTCACCAATTCAATCTCTCCCGGCTGCCAGGTCTTATCGAACCATGTATCCAATGATCCGTCAGGTGTCAGAGATCGCCTGATTTTTTCATGGCACGTACCAGCCGATAGCCGAGGATTAGGCCGAGCAAAGAAGTGCCCGCGCCTATGACGGAAACGCCCCCGATCAATGGTGGAATTTCCCGGCTCAAAACCATGGAACCACCCATAAACAGCGCTCCACTTAAGATCCCGTGCACCAGCCATTTGACGACCTTCTCTATACGACGGTGCTCGATAGAGACGTCGAAGCGGCCTTCGCGAATCCGCATAAGAATATCAAACAGTTCTCCCGGGAGCATCTTCATCAGGCGGTCCCAGTCCCGGTAGGTGTTTTTTGCCTGCCGGAGAAGCTTTTCCGGGGAATATCGCCGTTGAATCGACTTGACCGCATAGGGTTTGATCAGCTCAGCCAGGCTGAAATTGCGGTCCAACAACCGCGAAGTCCCTTCCAGCATCACCAGCACCCGGATCAGTAAAGATATTCCGGACGGAAGTAATATGTGGTGCTCTCGTAGAATACCCGTCAAGCTGTTCAGAGCGGTACTCAAGTCAAGGTCAGCGACGGATACATTGACGTACTCGGCCAGAAAATCATCGATATCGCGTCTTAAGGCATTGCGGTCTACCGATTGTGGAACAGTGGCAATGCGCATGACGTGGTCGGTCAACCGGTCGGGGTCATTATCCACCGCTGCCAGCAGCATGCCTTCCAGGTCCTCACGCATGTCATTATCCAGCCTGCCCGTCATACCGCAATCCAGAAGGCCTAATTTCCCATCGGATAGAGCCCAGATATTTCCAGGATGTGGATCGGCGTGAAAAAAACGATCCCGGAAAACCATGTCAAGGTACATATTTGCGCCGCGGTGCACAAATTCCTGCTTATCGATGCCTTCCTCGGTCAGCCTTTCGGTTTTGGCGATACTGAAACCGACCAGCATTTCCATGGTCAGAACGCGCTGGGAGGAGAGCTCCGGAAAAGCTTCCGGGATGTGAATCCAATCATCATCGGCGAAGTTTTGCCGGAATTGATCCATGCTGCGCAATTCCCGCCGAAAATCGAGCTCATGCAACAAAGTGCGACTAAATTCAGCCACCGTGGCACGCGGTTGATACAGGCGCAAATCAGGATCATAGCGCTCGGCCAGTTCGGCCACTGCCTTTAGAATTTCAAGGTCACTGGTCACTTTCGGTTCGATCCCCGCGTGCTGCACTTTAACCACGACGGTTTGACCGCTGCGCAACCTGGCACGGTGGACCTGACCGATAGAAGCCGACCCCATGGCCTTTAGGTCAAATTCGGCGAAAAGCGCCTCCAATGGTTTGCCCAGCTCCGATTCCACCGTTTGGCGAACGACTTCCTCGTCGTCAGGTGGTACGTCAGCCTGGAGCTTTGCGAGTTCCTCCGCCATGGAAGGGCCGATAAGGTCCGCACGGGTGCTTAGAATCTGGCCCAGCTTGATAAAGGTTGTTCCCAATTCAGTTAACGCCATACGTAAACGGACTTCCGGGCTCAGGCCTGCGATCCGTTCCCCTTTCGAGGTTTTCAGGAGCCCTTTGATGAATTCCGGGTCCTTCTCCTTGATCCAGTTGGCAAGCCCGTATTTTGTAAAAACAGCGACGATTTCTCTGAACCGGTGTGCATTGCTACTGAACTGGGTCAACGTGCTTAACTTCATTAGGGTCCTCAGGGAGATCCATCTGTGTCAATGTTAGTGAGGTACTACTTCTGAAACAACTGTTTAGGGAGAATAAACTTCATTGCAAACATCACCTGCCAGTCAGCAGAACCATCTGGTTTGACTACATTATAGAAAGCTTGCAGTTTAAAATCAATAGGAGGGAAACTCTCAAACTTCATAAGTTTTCCAACACCACCACCAACAGGTATAGTCCATTGCTGACCACTCTTTGCGTTCCAATCTGCTGTCATAATTGGTGTTGATGTAGCATACCATCCCCCACTAAAATTATAGTTCACGAAATACTGCCAAACAAGACTATTTACATCATCCTCCGGGTTAGAAGAACCTCCAACAGACCAAAGATTTTGAATAAGAGTACCAAACACCCAATTGTTTGGCATACTAAGTGCCAAAAACACAGGCCCTGCTGAATAGTTGTCAGAACCAAGGTCTCCTGAATGTGTTGGAAATTCAATCATTGCACCTAGTCCATAGATTACGGAACCAGGATCACTTGGCGAGAAAATAGCTTGATACTGTATATTTCCAAAACCGCTCTCTTTTGTACCTGAAGGTGGAAGATAAACATTTCCGAATTCGGCTCCATTATGCGGGTCAACACCGAGATAAGGGATTACAAATCTATTAATCAGGTTTACTTTACCAAAAGTCACAGGAATAGCTGGTTTTGCAATAATCATATTTGCGGCACCATCACCATCTGGACCTATACCATTATGGTGCCAGTACTCCAAGGGAATACTGTACATATTCCCTACTGGATTTTGCGACTGTTTCGCTAAATCCTCAGTTGAGATACTTTCATCAGCA
>JAUVDD010000202.1 GCA_030595525.1 Puniceicoccales bacterium | reverse complement strand
CATTAATGATGTTCAACGCGAACGTCCCATCACTCACGACCTGATCAGTAATATTTTCGTCGGGCTCGGTGTGGAAATGCAAAGAGTCATTATCAATGATGTTCGCGAACGTACCTTTTTCGCCAGAATGATTCTTAAAATGGAGAATGAAGTGGAATCGAAGATTTGCGAAATTGATTCCAGACCAAGTGATGCCATCGCATTGGCCCTTCATGACAAACGGCCGATCTTTGTAGCACAAAAGGTCCTGGATACAGAAGAAGACATGTCCGATCTTCTGGAACGCATCCTCAAGGAACAGGATTAATCGGTCATGCCCGTTCCGATTCCTCTGCCGGATCCCCTGCAGCCGGGCAGCCTGCCAACCGCACTGGCACCCATGCAGGACGTGACGGATCTGGCATTCATGCAACTCCTTGGACGGAACGGTGTACCCGACTATTTTTTCACTGAATTCCTCCGCGTACACGACCATTCGATTCTCGAAAAAAATATCCTCGATTCCATCCTGTACCATGGAACGGACAGACCGGTTTTTGCCCAACTAATCGGAGAAAACCTCTTTAATCTGAAGAGAATAGCTATTCTTCTACAGGAATACCCGATTGCAGGAATTGACCTCAACATGGGTTGCCCCGCTCCCAAGGTATATCGCAAGAATGTCGGAGGTGGCCTGCTTCGGGAACCCGATAAGATAGAACAGATTTTCGCTGTATTGCGGGAATGCTGTCATGGACGCTTTACGGTGAAAATGAGAATTGGTTTCGAAGACGACCGCCATTTCCTGCAAATTCTCGACCTGATTAACAAATACAAAATCGATTGCCTGAGCCTGCATGGGCGGACGGTTAAGCAGATGTACCGCGGAGAGGTTGATTATGATAGTATCAGGATCGCCGGGGAAAAAGTTAATTGCCCGGTTTTTGCCAATGGCAATGTGACCTCTGCTGAAAAAGCATTACAGGTAAAATCAGATACGGGTTGCTACGGGGTGATGGTTGGGCGGTCAGCCATCCGCAATCCCTGGATATTCAGGCAAATCCGTGAAGCCAGCTTGGGAATTCCGTATTTCCGTCCGACTCTGGGGGATGTAAGAAACTACATAGAACATTTATGGAATACGCTTGGTCAGCAAATCGTTCCGGAATCCCATCGCATCAGTCGCATGAAGAAGTTTGTGAATTTCATAGGACAAGGCATCGATCCGGATGGAATATTCCTGAAAAGGATGCGTCGTGCCATCGAAGTCGATGACTTTTTCGGAATTTGCGATGAATTCATGGTTAATGATGGAAAAGAGAACTCACTGTTTTCCACTGAACCGTTCGCTGGAGTCGTGGCTCGCCCGAATCAAGAGGGAGACTGACGGGCTTTTCGGCGCCCAAAAAGAGCTGTCCCCACGCGGATCATTGAGCTCCCTTCCTCTATCGCCCACTCAAGGTCGCCTGTCATGCCCATGGATAATTCCGGTAATTTTACACCCAATTGGTTTTCAAGCTTATCCCGTAACTGTCTCAGTTTTTCAAAAGTTGGACGAACGACTCTCTCCTGATCGGAAAACTCTCCAATCGTCATCAATCCTTCCAGTCTCAAGTGCTTACTCCCCATGATTGCTTCAGCCAATGCCTGTGAGTCTTCACTATTGCAACCGTGTTTGGTGGGATCATCTCCCACGTTGACTTGCATAAGGACTGGATATTCGTTTTTCCCTTCTTCGGAACATATTCGGTCCAACTGACCCACCAGCTTTGTTCGGTCGACTGTCTGGATCCGGTCAAATGTCCGCACCGCTAAACGAGCCTTGTTGCTTTGCAAGGGTCCGATCAACTCCCAGATTCCGTTTTCCTGATGCACCAATGGGCGCTTATCCGCTGCTTCCTGGACCCGGTTCTCACCAATCCGCGTCAGTCCAGACGAAAGAGCCAATTCGGGTGCCTTCTCTGAATGCGTCTTGGTGACTGCCATTAGCTCAACTTCAGACCGGGATCGACCAGCCTTGCCACAAGCAATATTAATGCGATTCTCCAGCAAATCGAGGTTCATTAGAAAATGTTTTTCAAATTTCATTGGCCAGTTGTGCTTTAATATATATTCTTAATTAGAAATATTAATATTTACAAAATCGAATCCGGGGGTTATCAGAAAAATTAATGCATATCGAGAACTTCAAAATCTTCTCCGATTTAGTGGAAAGTCAGTCCTTTTCCAGGGCTGCCAAACTGAATGGAGTCACCCAGTCTGCAGTCAGCCAGCAGCTCCGCGCAATGGAAAAACACTTTGCGGTGCTAATTGTTGATCGTAGCCAAAAACAGTTCCGGCTGACCCGGGAAGGACAAAAACTGTACGATAGTGCCAAGGAGATTCTTCATCGGTACGAAAAGTTGGTTTCCGACCTACAGGAAATGAAAAAGGTCATCAGTGGCACAATCCATATTTCTACTATCTACAGTATTGGATTGCACGAACTGCCTCCTTACATCACGAAATTCCTGAAGGAATATCCCTCTGTTAACGTTCGGGTCGAATACCGACGCTCCAATTTAGTCTACGAGGATATTCTCCATAATTCGGTCGATCTTGGACTGATTGCATTCCCCACAAAGATGCGACAATTGGATATTATTCCCTTCCTGGAAGATCAATTGGTGATGATTTGTAATCCTGACCATCCGCTCGGGAAAAAGAAATCTGTTGAAATCGCGGATCTTGGAGAAGAAAAATTCATTGGATTCGACCAGGACATCCCGACCCGCAAGGCTACTGATCAAATGTTCCGGGACCGCAAGATCGATTTGATGCCAGTCATGGAGTTTGATAACATCGAAACTGTAAAGCGTGCGGTTGAAATCAATGCAGGCATCTCAATTGTACCATCCGCAACTGTTAAACAGGAGATGAAGCAGGGATTACTGAAGGCTATCACGATAAAGGGCTCGGAAATCACTCGTCCGTTGGCAATTATCCACCGCAAAGGCCGTGTCCTGACCCCTGCGATGAAAAAGTTCATCAGCACTTTGACCGGCAAGCCGTATCAGGATGTCCTCGATGTCGGCGAGAAACCGGACAAAAATGCCAAATCCTGAAAACAATTTTACACCTAGGTTCCTTTTCAGGTCATTCCGTTTTGCGGAATGGCCTTTTTTCTGTCCGGTAAATAGAATTGCCGTGCTACCAGGCAATAAAAAGCCCCGATTCCGCAAATGCGAAATCGAGGTCTTTTAAATACGATTATTAAAAACCGATTAGATCTTAGCCTTGAGACTAGCTCCGACCTTGAATTTAACAGTCCTGCTAGCCTTGATCTTGATCTTTTCACCGGTCTGCGGATTGATACCCTGACGAGCAGCACGCTTGGCAACAGAGAAAGTACCGAATCCAATCAACTGGACGGCTTTGTCTTTCTTCAGCCCCTTTTCGATACCACCGATAACGGCAGCAACAGCGCGCTCAGCAGCGGCTTTGGAGGTGTCACCACCCAGTGTTTTTTGTACGGCTTCTACCAACTCAGCTTTGTTCATATATAGGTTCCTTTTTATATTTGATTTCAGTTCGGATTGAACTAGCTGACACAATTAAGAATTCCAGAATCCGTCAACGGTTTTCTTGTGCATTTTTTGAATTATTTTAAAATTGCCAATCGCTTTAATCCCACTTGTCATGCGGATCACACCGGACCTTAAGGTCTAACCCCTTTAATCATAGTAGGTTCCACCCAAAGTAACGCCCCACGCTTTACAGAATCAAGGCTTCAGCAAGATGCGAATCTCAAAATGCTGATCAGGAAGCTGGAAGCGATTCAACGAGAATCGTACCTTCATCAAGCGCAACTTCCCCGTCAATTATCTTTGATTTCAGCCAACCTATCGCAAAATAATTGTCACATTTTTCCACTACAGAAGTGATTTTCCCCACTTCCTTGCCATCCTTGTGTAAAAAGGCGCCCTTTTCTGGTCTATTCTCACCAAACACCATCCTGACCAAGCGCCTGGAAACGCGTTCCAATCGATGGACCCTGCTGACAACTTCCTGCCCCAGATAACAACCCTTAGTGAAAGACAAC
>JAUVDD010000264.1 GCA_030595525.1 Puniceicoccales bacterium | reverse complement strand
CTGGTTCAAGAAGAGTGAGCTCAAGACCTTTCGAAGTCATTGACCACTTCATTTCCCCGCCCGAAAGCAAACTGACTGACTTCACCATCACGTTTTTATCAGCAAATGTCGTGAGGAGCATTTCTTCCCCGACTTTCGGTGCACCCATTGTAAAGGCATAAACAGTCTTCCCGTCCTTGGTGGCAGTGTAGCGGATATCCTTGGGGGTATACTCCAAAGTAAGGAATTTTTTATGATCCTTGAAACCACCGGAAGGTTCTGCAGTTGGACCCTCAGCGGCATTGATCCAGGAACGCGTCCCATAGATTGCTTCACCATAAACCTTCAGCCAGCGGCCTAACCCAATCAGCGAATTCTTCTGTTCTGCAGGAATGGTGCCATCGGCCATTGGTGAAATGTTAAGCAACATCACACCGTTCTTGCTGACAGTATCAATCAATGCGTGAACCACCTTGGAAAGCGGCTTGATGACCAGATCTTCCGTGTAGCACCAGCTTCCTGTGGAAATGGTGTCGTCTGTCATCCATGTCTGTGGCAGTGCTTTTGGTTCACGGGATTTCTCATGGTCGTTCATGGTGAACGAAAGCGGCATGTCATCCTGCTTACGCACAATAATTACTTCCTTGTTCCATTTTTCCGCAGCATTCAGGTAATAAGCCGCAAATTCATAACGGGTTTCCTGAGGAATCATATCCATCCATGAATCAAACCAGATAACGTCGGGTTGGTAGTTATCGATGACTTCCTTCAACTTACCCAGCCAGACTTCTTCAAGCCACTGCTTCTCAGGGATATTGCCATAAAGATATTTCAACTCGGAATCCTCGGAAGTAGCCGGCCATCCAGGGAGGAATGGATAGTGGCTTTTGGAAAAGGCTTTATTCTTACCGATCTCATCTTTCCAGGTTGCGCTGTAGCGCTGAAGATTTCGCGCATGGTGGAAAGTCGCGATGGTTTTCATTCCACGCTTTTCAAATTCCTTGAACAACTCTCACATCACATCCCTCTTTGGACCCATGTCCTTGGCGTTCCAGGGAGTCACATCACTGTCCCACATGGAGAAGCCGTCATGGTGCTCGGCAACAGGACCAGCAAATTTCGCCCCGGCATCCAGGAATAAATCCGCCCACTCTACTGGATCAAAGTTCTCGGCCTTAAAAAACGGAACAAAATTGTGATACCCGAAATCTCCCGGATCCCCATAGTTATCGATGTGATGCTGGTAGAAGTCGCCGCCCTTCTCATGCATCCGACGCGGATACCATTCGTCACCGTAAGCTGGCACAGCATACACGCCCCAGTGGAAATAGATCCCCATCTTGGCATCCTGCATCCACTCCGGAATAGCCTCATGCTTGGACAAGGATTCCTCGGTCGGCTTGTATGTTTGTCCGGCGTTTAAAAAGCCTGGCACTGCAATCAGTGAGAGAATTGTCAGGATACGTAGTGATTTCATAAGTAATATGGTTGAAGTTAAAATTCCTGTACCTCTTCCGGTCCGGGCGTGGCGTAATCCGGGTCGATGGCACGGATATAGATATCCCCGTCATCCTGGATCTTTACATCCAGAGGAACAATGGTCGTTCCCATTTTATTGATGGTGTACGCGGTGTCGGGGAGTGGGCGCTTCTTTAGATCGTCCCGGGAAATCGGCGGAATATTCCCGTTGTAGAATGCGGTGCACCACCAACGGCCTTGCTTGTCCTGGAATGGAAATCCATGACCGAGGAAGCGGCCGGCGAATTTACGTGGGCCATATGGTCCCGTAACCTTATCAGCCGTGCAGTAATAAAGATTGTAGTTCCCTACCCGTCCCTTGTCGGTCGACCATGCCGTACCGAACAAAACGTACTTGTCACCGATCTTTTTAATGAGCGCTCCTTCGTGTCCCATTTTCCGATTGGAAGGTCCAATATCAACTGGCTTACCTGCCAATCCTTTCAGCCCAGGCTTCATTGGAGCAATTGTTCCAACTTTCCAGATCAACCAGGCGGTACCGTCGTCGTCCTGAAACATCGAGGGATCATGTTTGTCGAACATGTCCATTCCCATCGGGTGATTAAAAGGTCCTTCCAGATTGAGGCCATCTGTCATGGCAAGATTGGCCATGCCACCTAATGGATTTGGTGTCGTGTGTAGGATGACCCAATTACCATCAACTATATGCAATTCCGGGGCCCAGAGTCGCCATTCCTCCCGTGGGATGGTTTTAAACATTTCCTTCGGAGTCATTCCAGATGCCTTAATATTTTTCTGTTTCTTTCCCTTGTTACCAGCAGGCACCTTGTCGACGGTGGCCCAGTAGTTGTTCAGTTGGGAATAAGGTGATCCCAGACTTTTCCAACTAACGAGATCCTTGCTGCGCCAGGCACGCATCTTCCATGGATCGATTAGTTTTGGTTTTAATCCAACATTGAGGATATCATATCCTTCGGGAATCCCACCCGTGGTTCCTGTCAGGTAGTAATAGCCATCCGGTGCGAGAATGATGTAAGGATCCCGCATGAAGCCATCGAGCACGTGCAGAGCCTTGTCGTACGACTTGATGCCCTTCTCAATCTCCTCAACGGGCATGGCCGCCTGGCCGAGTGATGTGATTGCAAGCAATCCTGCAAGGATTATACTAATCCGAATGATACTTTGGGACTTCAATGTTTTCATTTCTATCAATTATTAAAATTCAAATTTAGATTCGCTTCAATTTCAAAGCCCAGTCCTCTTCACAAATCTGGCTATTATCAGGGAATGGCGGAAGTCGGAGAACACCGTTCTCGTCTACCTCTACTTCACATTTTCCGGCGTCACTCCATTCACCTGTTCGAGGATTAAACCACAATGCTTCATAAGAATCGCCAACAGTCAGTCCATTAATACTCGCGGTCACCGATTCCATTTCAAAATAAGCCAAAATCAAGCGGTTATCAATTGTCCGCATCATGGAGGACCAGCCGCTCAAATACCACTCCTCAAGGCCTTTCTCCCTTTCGTTGGGAATGAGGGATTTTCGATCCGGAATGAGTTCAAAGTAAGCGTTTCCTTCCGAAAGCATGAAGCTCTTTAGGTGCGCCATGTGCGGGCCGGCAAACTTGAATTTCTCTCCATCCAATCCTTCCCAGATGTAGGGACGTATCTGTTTCGGATCCCCTTCCTTCAGATAATACCCTTGTGTCCCATGAATGTGCCCGGCCAGACCACCATTCAAGACACTCCCGTACGCGCAGGCTCTCGTATTGCCTTCTTGGTCACCATGGACCCTCGAAGCCTGCTTATTTGCCGAATATGGATAAAACGGCTCGTTGTTGAGAATTGGTAACGGATCCGGGAGGAAGAACATCTCCCGTATCAATGGGAACAATCGATGATCCCGCGGAGTATTCCCGACACCGTGCAAATTCAGCCATGGAGTGTCCTTTCCGTGTCCGTATTTCTGATAGGTTGAGATGCTGATATTTGTGGAACACGGCTGACCAAACGGAAGGGTCGGGAACATTATGATAGTTACG
>JAUVDD010000184.1 GCA_030595525.1 Puniceicoccales bacterium | reverse complement strand
GAAACAGATAATCGAGACTTGGCGACCGTCCACCTCAATGACATCACAGGCGAACGCCTTGTCCCAGACAACATCGCCTGGAAGGCTGGCCGGTACAAATCCATCCCTGGACCGAAGGTACTCTTTCACTTTCGAACCATCTTTTGATTTAAAGGAGGGATTCAGGGAAGCGTAGAGGGCATGGGCAGCTGAAGAAATCGGATCCTGGGCCATGGCCAGCTCGGGCTGGTCCAGTCCAGGTTTTGTCCAAAACGTAAAGGTCAGGGCCAGCATGATAACGATCGCTGCTGCTATTCCAAAGGTTGCCGGATGAATCCATTGAAGAATGTTGCGGCCTGAAGATTCGGGATTTGCGGACTCACTCAGTTTACGCAATTGAGCGGCTTGGAGGATTTTTTCCTGCAGATCCGCAGGAGCTTCCACCTGGTTCAGTGCGTTACCAAAAGCTTCATCGAAATCTTGAATTTCCTGCCGAATCTCGCCGAGTTCCGGATCCTGTGTAGCCAACTCGAGGGCCTGGCGGATCTCGGGATCCGATTCCAGTCCTTCGCCGGGCCTGTAGGCTTCGAGGATTTCAACTATTCTTTGGCGGTTCATCTATTGCATTTGTTCTGAGTATCGGGAGGAGGATTTATTTCCTAATTTTTTCAGTTAATTTCAATTTTAGTTGAGCTTTGCCCCTGGCTAGCCGGGACATCACTGTTCCAATCGGGATATCGAGGACTTCCGCAATCTCCTTGTAAGCCATGTTCTCTAGATAAAACAGGGTCAGAGGCTCGCGGTAAACATCATCGAGATCATGAAGAGCTTCCATGGCCTCCTTACCCTCCATCCGGCGGATATTATTGACCAGACTTGGATCGTGCCGGGACTCCAGAATCTCCTGATCGACAGGTGTAACCTTCTGGTTGCGGCGGTTCTGGCGAAGGAATTCCCTGTAGAGCGAGGTGAATAACCACGACTTTACCTTCGATGAATCCCGCAATGTGTGACCCTTTTCGCCCCAGATGAGGAAGGTCTGCTGCGTCAAATCGCCGGCGTCATCCGGTGTTTTGCTCAACGAGTAGGCAAACCTATACAACGGTTGGTAGTAGGTCGCCACAAGGGTCTCAAATGAAATGTCGGGTAATGGATCAGACATTCTTAGAGGATCAGCATGGCGTCACCATAGCTGTAAAATCGGTAATTGCGCTTCAATGCGGCTTTGTAAATTTGCATCAACCAGTCGATGCCATCGGTGGATCCGGGAGTAAGGAATGCACTGACCAGGCAAAGCAAAGTCGATTTGGGAAGGTGGAAATTTGTCAAGAGGGCGTCTGTAGTGAATAAATCCGGCGGATAGACGAAGATATCGGCATTTTTCCCATAGGTACCTTCACCGGTGTCCGGGTTCTTACGGGTATGGCGATAGTAATCCTCCATGGTCCTCAGGGATGTGGTGCCAACCGCCATCTTGATTCGGTTGTCGGTGCGGTTGTTCATGGCAGTCCGCGTATTTTGAGGAATCTCATAGTATTCCTCATGCATGACATGGGCCTCAACCAATTCCGACTGGATGGGTTTAAAAGTCCCCATACCAACATGAAGCGTGAGGTCGTGGAACCTGTTCCCGCAATCGATCATGCGTTTGATGACCTGCGTTGTGAAATGCAAACCAGCTGTCGGGGCAGCTGCGCCAAAAGGTTTTTGTGGATCGGCGTAGATAGTCTGGTAGCGCTCGCTATCGACATCCTTACGCCTATCTCCTTCGCCGCGGTGGATGTAGGGCGGCAAGGGCATCTCCCCGATGGCGTCTGTTAAATCGGCGACACTCTGGTGCTGATCCATATCGAAATGGATACGGGCCATGCCTTCTTCATTTTTCTCCAGCACCTTGGCAGTGAAGTAGCCCTCGAGCTTGAAAGTACTGTCAACAGGCAGGCGTTTGCCCGGGCGAAGCAGGCACCACCAGTCGGTTACCGGCGACTCGCTGGCAGGATTGAGGATGAGACACTCGACTTTGCCACCACCCGACCGTTCGGCGAATATCCGCGCTTTCATGACCTTGACGGTATTGCGAAAAAGATGGGCTTCCCGCGGCAGCAGATCAGGCAACTCCTTGAAAAGGTGATCAACCACTTGTCCCGTGGAACGGTGAACCAGAAGCAGTCGCGACTCATCCCGTTTTTGAGCAGGGACTTGTGCAATTGCCTCTTTCGGTAAAGTGTAATCGAATCGAGCCGTTTCCACTAGGGGGATACTGATAAAGATACTCGGTGATCTGGCAAGTTTTCCCTGCTGATTGACTAAATTCAGGAAAGATATTGACCCCGAGGACTGGTCTTTATCAGTTATTTTACCTCTCTCGCGCCCATTGGGGCGTCTGCTATTTCAATTTTCACTACCCAGGAGCTAGTATGACTGATAATAATATGGAATCGGTAAATCACGAAAATCGTGTATTTTCGCCATCGGATAAATTTCGCAAACGTGCCCACATCAACTCGATGGATGCCTACAAGGAAATGTACAAGCGAAGCATTGATGATCCAGAAGGTTTCTGGGCGGAAGCTGCCGAATCGGTCCATTGGTTTAAAAAATGGAATCAGGTCCTGGATGATTCGGAAGCACCTTTCTATAAATGGTTTGTGGGTGGACGGACCAATATCTGCTACAATGCGGTGGATCGTTGGGCGGATGGACCCAGTGCAAATAAACGGGCCATCGTCTGGGAAGGGGAGCCGGGAGACCAACGTGTCCTGACCTATGCTGATCTGAAAAGCGAGGTGAGTCGGTTTGCCAATGTATTGAAGAGCCTTGGTATCGAAAAAGGGGATACCATTGCACTGTACCTGCCGATGATTCCGGAACTGGCGATCGCTGTTCTGGCATGTGCGCGGATCGGGGCGGTGCATTCGGTTATTTTTGCTGGATTCAGTGCTGAGTCGATTAAGGACCGCGTCCTGGATGCCGAGTCAAAGATGGTGATCACTGGAGATGGTGGCTGGCGTCGTGGATCCGTTCTTCCGTTGAAGGCGGTGGTCGATGAGGGAGTAAAGGATTGTAATTGCCTGGAGCACGTCCTGGTGGTGCCACGTAATCTTGGTGGCGAGCGAATGGAATGTGAGATGCAGGAGGGGCGGGATGTCTGGTACGATGAAGCTGCTGCTGGAGTTTCTGATGAATGTCCTTGCGAAGAAATGGATTCAGAGGACCTGTTGTTCCTGCTTTATACAAGTGGATCCACAGGTAAGCCCAAGGGCATCATGCACACCGTGGGTGGGTACAGTGTTTATACGTATCTAACTTCCAAATACATTTTTGATTTGCAGGATGACGATGTGTACTGGTGCACGGCTGATATCGGCTGGATTACCGGTCACTCATATATCGTCTACGGTCCGATGCAAAACGGCGCCACTTGCCTCATGTATGAGGGTGCTCCCAATTGGCCGGATCCAGGTCGCTTCTGGGAGATCGTGGACAAACATAAGGCCACCATTTTCTATACTGCACCCACAGCCATTCGCGCCTTTATGAAATGGGGTGACGAATGGGTCGACAAGTATGACCTGGGAAGCCTTCGACTGCTGGGATCTGTGGGCGAGCCCATAAATCCGGAAGCATGGATGTGGTACCATGAGAAGATCGGCAAGGAACGTTGTCCGATCGTCGACACATGGTGGCAGACGGAGACCGGTGGAGTCCTGCTCAGCCCATTGCCGGGAGTGACTCCGACCAAGCCCGGATCGGCTACTTTGCCGTTCTTCGGGATTGATCCGGCGATCCTGAATCCTGCGGGTGAAGAGGTCGGTACAGGCTTGCTTTCCATTCGCAAGCCATGGCCAAGCATCCTCAGGGGTGTCTGGGGCGATCCAGAACGGTTCAAGAAGACTTATTGGTGTAACTGGGATGGGAAGTACTATTTCCCCGGCGATGGTGCCCGCTGTGACCAGGATGGCTACTTCTGGGTCGTTGGTCGGGTGGATGACGTGGTTAACGTCTCAGGCCACCGGATCGGTACAGCTGAGCTGGAAAGCGTGTTTGTCGAGGATTCCCGCGTGGCGGAGTGCGCGGTGATCGGCGTGCCTCATGAGATTAAAGGGCAGGGCCTTGTGGCCTTTGTCCTATTGCGCGGCACTGATGCTGATGGAAGTGAGGAGTTGCGTATTCAATTGAACGCGCTCGTTGCTAAAAAGATCGGCAAGTTTGCTCGTCCGGAAAAAATCATTTTTTCAGCTGATCTGCCGAAGACTCGCTCCGGAAAGATCATGCGCCGGCTGCTTCGTGACATCGCTACAGGAAAGTCCCTTGGTAATGTTACAACTCTCGCTGATCCCGGAGTCGTTGAAAATTTGAAAGAGAAGTACCACGCCTGATTTTGTTCTCTCACAAAGTCACCA
>JAUVDD010000235.1 GCA_030595525.1 Puniceicoccales bacterium | reverse complement strand
CCAGGTGAAGCCGGTGCGATCGGTATCATTGGTGGAGCGGACGGACCTACGGCGATTTTCCTCTCAGCCAGGCTTGCGCCTGACTTGTTAGGACCGATTGCCATTGCAGCGTATTCATATATGGCCTTGGTGCCAGTGATTCAGCCACCTATCATGAAGCTGCTGACTTCAAAGAAAGAGCGGCTGATCCGGATGAAGCCACCACGGCAGGTCACCAAGAAGGAAAAGATCCTGTTTCCTATCGGTACTTTTATCATCTGTGCATTGTTGGCTCCGGGCGCCCTGACTCTCGTTGGCATGCTTTGTTTCGGTAATCTGCTCAAGGAGAGTGGGGTAACCGAACGGTTGGCCAATACAGCTCGCAATGCCATGATTGACAGTGTGACTATCATTCTTGGCTTCTGTGTGGGTGCCAGTACACAGGCTCAAACCTTTCTGACCCAGGAATCCCTGTTCATTTTCGCACTGGGCGCCGTCTCATTTGCTGTGGCCACTGCCAGCGGTCTGGTTTTTGCGAAGATTATGAATCTCTTCCTGAAGGAGAAAATTAATCCGCTTCTGGGTGCTGCCGGGGTTTCCGCTGTGCCTGACTCCGCACGGGTGGTTCAGCATGTCGGGCCGAAGGAAGATCCCACTAACTTCCTCCTGATGTACGCCATGGCGCCAAATGTGGCCGGGGTTATTGGCTCCGCCATCGCCGCCGGTATCCTCTGGAGCGTTTTGGTGCCGGGGTGATTGAGTTAACCAATAATATTTCATATCCAAATCCTTTGGGTTTGGGAATCTGGACATTGGTGCAGAAAGCTGGTCATTAGATCGATCAGGAAGAGGCTTGGATTTTTTACATTAGAAGCTGTGATAACGGGATCGAGTAGAATAAGCTTGACGAAAATGAGGATAATACCCTATATTTTTCTAGATTAATACTCATTTACCGGGAGTGTCGCAAATGAAAACCCGATTTATACCACTAGTCGCAGCATATAGTCTCAGTATATTTGTCCCATCAACGATGGCGCAATTCATTGCGGACACCTACTGGGGTGGAGGTTCCATATATACGAGCAACGGTTCTGAAGCAGTGGCTTATCAGAACGATGTCATTGGAGCGGATGAGGTCTTCAACCTAACGGGAGCTGAAGTCATCCATAATGTACAGGCAGACAGCCTTGAAGTGATCATCTACGGGAATTACTTTGATGATCTGCTGCTTGGGCAAAATCTCGAGACGACCCAATTGGGAGATCTTTTCATCAGCACGAACGGCCTGGTGGATAATGATACGGGTGCGGATACTCTATCCGACTATTTCAAATCCACGGAAACCAAGGAAGTGGATTACACTACCTGGGATTATGGAGTTCAATTAGGCACCTACCTGAATGAAGATACTGCACTTTCCGGCCAGAAGAAGAAGGGGGGGAATGTGCATGAAATCACGGATGCAGATTCGCAAATCGGATTATCGTGGTTGGCGAAGGATTGGTCTGTTTATCGGGGACAACAGGAAGTGGATCTGAATTTCGCGTACAATGCTGAACAGCAGGACGCGAGTTGGTATTTTGATGACAGGGGTCAAGTTGGCTTCCTTAGCATCACCATCAATGATTTCACCAGCCTTTTCGGAACGTTTGAGAATCTGGGCTTCCACTGGGCGATGACCTGTGGAAATGATGTTTTGGAATTTGAGTGGACGAACACAAATCCGGTACCGGAGCCACAAACCATTGCTTTGTTTGGTGTATTGGGAATGGGCGGTTACCTGCTTATCCGTCGCAGGTTAATCAAATAAAATTTGAATCAACGAGTCGGGTTTATTCAGGTCCGGTCGCGAAAAGCGTTCAAGGGTTTCCTTTCTGCTGTCTCTTCGTGGCTCGGGCCTGACTAGACCCGATTCGTTTTCTACAACATCAACAGAGCTCGGCCATTCATGACCGGCTGAATCAAGCTTTGTGACTGAAAAGACTTGAGATTACTTGCCTTTGACAGGTGCGGTCCTGTTCCGTGGCGCGTTATGTGGCCAGGTTCCATTCTTGATCTTTTCGACAACCGAATGAGAGATGGCGACTGCTTTCTTCCGATCATCTTCGTCGTAGTCCCAGAAATCATCAATGGCCTGATTGAAGGCAAATTTCGGATCATCCTCGCCATACTCGTGGCGGAGATCTTTTAGCTGTTCCTTTAATTGAACGATCACCTTTGCGTACTCTGGATTGTCGTAGACATTGTTGTCCTCACTTGGGTCATTTTTAAGATCATAGAGTTCCCAGGCGGGTGGCGTATCGGGTACGGATTCTCCCTTCCAGCCGGTTCCATAATAGAAAATCAATTTGTACCGTTTGGTCCGGATGGCGATGTGGGCAGGGTTGTCATGGTGAGCCATGTGCATCCAGTAGTGGTAGTAGGCCGCCTGCTTCCAGTCAGCTGGCTCTTTACCTGTTTCCACAATTTGCTTAAAACTGCCACCATGCATGTAATCGGGAGTCTCGACTCCGGCAAAGTCCAGCATGGTGGGTCCGTAATCGACATTTTCAATTATGGCATCCGAACGCTGGCCAGCTTCAATTGTCTTTGGGTAGCGGACAATAAATGGCATCCGCATGGCTTCCTCGTATGCCCAGCGCTTGTCGATGTAGTCGTGTTCGCCCAAGTAAAATCCTTGGTCGCCGGTGTAGATGATGACTGTGTTGTCGAACAAACCTTCTGCCTTTAAGTACTCAACAACGCGCTTCAAATTGTCATCCACTCCCTTAACGCATCGCAGATAAGCCTTCATATAAAGCTGATAGGCCTGACGCTTGATGTCGTGGTCGTTCAGGGAGGTGTCGAGCTTTTTGGACCATGGAGCGCCCTTAGTGTAGTTGCGACGGATATTTCTTCTACCGACCGATGTGCCAACATATCTCAAAAGCTCATCATTGTGTCCGCGCGTGGCGATGGATCCGTTGTTTTTCAAGTCCCACATATTGGCAGGTTCCGGAATAAAGGTATCCTCCAGATAGGATTCATATCGCGGAGCATACTCGAAGAAGTCGTGGGGTGCCTTGAAATGCAGCTTCAAGAAGAAGGGCTTACTGGGATCCCGTTTCTCCTTGAACCAGGTAAGCGCTGAATCCGCTATGCAATCTGAGGAGTGCCCGTTCATCATGACGGCATTCTTGAAAGTTTTTGTTCCGCGCTTCCCGTATTTTGAATAATCCTTCACCACATCCTCTGTGGCTCCCGTTTCATAAAAGACCGGATCAAAATAATCACCCTGACCATCGAGTACTTTGTAATAATCAAAAGTGGAAGGACGTTCTTTCAGGTGCCATTTCCCAACAATAGCGGTCTGATATCCCGCCTTGTTCATTTCCATGGAAAGGTACTGCCGTTCCGGAGGCAAAGCCTCTGCGAGAGTGGGGCAGCCGTTCACTCCGCTGTACTGGCCAGTCATGATGCTTGCCCGGCTCGGAGTGCAAATCGCGTTCGTACAAAACGCATTTTCCATGACGATCCCTTCCTTTGCCAAAGAATCAATGGTTGGTGTGGGATTCAGTTTGGCCAGGCGACTATTATATACTCCAACTGCCTGGGATGTGTGGTCGTCCGACATGATGAACAGGATGTTTGGTTTGTCGGCGGCTATCGCCGTGGCACCGGAAATTGCCAGCGCGGCTGATGCGATTTTGAGTAAGTTGGATGTCTTCATGGGAAGTATGGGTTTGAGTGTTAAATCCAGCTAGG
>JAUVDD010000411.1 GCA_030595525.1 Puniceicoccales bacterium | reverse complement strand
ATCCTGGCCATTGCCTCGATGCTTCTTACCGCCAATAAGGATATCAACAATACCAGAATGATACCGAGTAGGTTCAGGCGCTGGATCTCACTTTTAATCCCCGATTTGCTGGCGCTTGCGAAAACCGAGATCCCCGTAAATTCCATTTCGAGATCGGGTTGTATTGCCTGGGTGGTTTCCAGAGAATGAGCCAAAGCATCAAATACCAGTTGCTGTCCTTCTTCGGCAAATGGAGAGTTCTCTTGTTCAACCCAAAGGAAAACTTCATCTTTTTTCGCAGAGGATTGTGCGACCGGCAACTGTTCATCCAAACCATCCATTAGAAGGAATGGATCCTTGGGGACAATATCCAGAAGGACCATTCCCTCGGGGGACTGGAGGTATGCATCCAGTTCTTGAACAATCTTATCAGCGATTTGGCCCGTATCTGGATCGTCTCCACTAAGATAGGAAGGGAAGTGCTCTGAGACCCAGTTTGGTAAGAGCCAAAAGTATCTGTCCTCGAAAAGCAGGCTGCCGGTTTCCTGTAGCCCCTGCTGACCGGTTCTCCATACCTGCCTGATGGAATTTGATTCGCTTAGTGAATTAACAAATGAACCGATGGATTCTTTCGATACATTGTTTGTATTTGAATGTAAGCGGACTGTAAGTTGCCGACCCTGGGCTTCGTTGACCAGTTCACCTAAAATCCTTATTTCCGGGTCATTTCCCGGGAGTAAATCTACAACACTCGTGGAAAACGATGTGCTTCCAATTCCATAAAGGAGCAGGATCAGAAGTCCTGTCGCCAGCAAAGTGACGACTGTATACTGTTTACTCCTTGGCATCTGGTAATTCGAATTGTTTGTGGATGACTTCGCATTCGGCTTTCCATGGGCGTTCCTGATTGAGCAGGCGAATGCTAACCTTTCGGCCACCCGGGAAATCAAGAAGGATCGACTGCAATATGTCTTCTTCGCCCTTCAGGTCGATTCTAGAGAGTTTCTTGCTGGATTGCGGATCCAATGGTCTTAACTGGAGTTTCCATGTGGAATCATCCATCTCTCCATTTATACTAAAATTCTCAACCAGCCATGCAATGTCCCAACTGAACAACTTGAAGAACAGGCTCAGACCAGGGTTATCATCCGGGATCTCCATGTTCTTCGGAGGCTTTCCTGGTCTATACAGGGTGATCCCATCCTGGGACATATTGATTTTAATTTTTCCGGGATCCACGTATTGCAGACTCAGGCCATGTTCCTGATGCCAGAAGATCTCTCCGTTAAATCTTCTTGGTCGCTTATGGAAAGGATTGGATCTTAATTCCTCAAACCCAGTCTTGACAGGATCATTCGAGGACAATTTCCCCAACACCTGTTGCCACTCCGGAGGGGGAGAAGACAAGTCCAGGTCGACTGGTTTCGCCAATGTGCAAAACGGCAAAATCAGGGCAGCAATTAGAACTGTTAAAGCTTTTTCCATCGATTCTTAATCCTGAGGAAAGGAAGAATCCTTACCAGAATAAATTCCGGAACGAGCCGGAAGTGTAACAAGATGAGTTTTAAATTATCACGTAAGTAGTGGAAGTGTGAGACTCCGCCTTCGTTCGTATCAAGGTATCTTACCGGTACTTTAACCTGAATTGGCTGACAACCCAACCAGGTCATACGCACGGCAATTTCCGGATCAAACTCAAATCCACGAGCGAATGAAGTTTGTCCAAATGCTTTAATAAAGGGGGTGAGGGGATACACCCGCATTCCAAAAAGAGTATCTCCGAGTCCGCACCAGAGCGTTTCAATATTTGTCCAGAAGGTGGTCAGTTTTCTACCTGCGACTCTGGCCCAGGGGGCTTCATCTCCAAACACGGGTTGGCCCATGATAAGTGATCCTGGCAATGCCTTTGCTCGGTCAAGCATGGGATGAATCATATTGGAAGGATGCTGCCCGTCTGAATCCATCATCAATCCATGGGTGAATCCTTCATCAATTGCCACGGTTGCAGCCTGCAGGAGGGCATCCCCCTTGCCCGTGTTTTCGGCTTTTCTAAGCACTGTAAGATTTTGATCTGATCCTTTCAGGGAATCCAGAATCCGGTCGCTTCCATCATCGGATCCATCAACGACAACTTTAACCGGGATGCCTTTATCCAATGCCGATCTGACGGTTTTCTCCAGGAGGGCGGTTCCAGTGTTGTAGGAAGGAATGATTACAACTGGGCGGAAGTTCTTCATTGGTCTGCATCCTTCGTGAGGGAATACAACCCCTGGGTCACCCGTTCACCATCTTTCAAGATGACAACCTGATTCCGTTTGGCTTGCCGGGTAATCTTGATCGTGATCTTTTCCCCGGGGAATATGGGCTTCAGGAACTTCCACCTGAAATACTGGATACCTTCACCAGAAGAGTCATCTGAATCTGTTGCGATTTCACGAACCCAGGCCATTTGGGCGTATGCGGGAACGATTGGGTTGCCGGGCATATGCCCCCTGCAATAAAACGGATCCGATGGTAGGGTAAATGATACGGATACTGTATCAGCATCCTCACTACGTTCCTTGATGACGGGAAGATAAGGGTTTGGTGAAACTTTATCGGGCTGAATATT
>JAUVDD010000072.1 GCA_030595525.1 Puniceicoccales bacterium | reverse complement strand
ACCCTGTTTCACCTTACAGTTCGATATCAGCCATTTCACCCAATTACATTCCGCACTTCACTTGGGCTAATGCCCTTGAATTTCTTAAAAACCCGTGAGAAATGGAAAGGGTCATCGAAACCCGTCATGGCAGCAGCTTGTTGAACAGACATGTTTCCCTGCCTGAGGAGATCGAGAGCATGCTCCATTTTCTTCTGCATGAGAAAATTATAGGGAGTCATATGATAATATCGCTTGAAGAGCCTCGAAATGTAAGCAGCCGTCAATTCCATCTCCTCTGAAATATCCTGCATTCGGTCAATCTCCAGATAGTTGTCTTCGATATACTCCTTAACTTTTCGAAAAACACCCCATGCTTTTTCCTTGGTGTGTTGCTCAAGAACAACGCTTCTTGCACATTTGAGAAGAATCACATCGAGAAATGAGCAACAAATCCTCCACGAATCCTCATTTGCTGAAATGGCTTCCCTGAACAACATCCCTATTAACTCAGCAACCAGCTCTCCTCCCCGATTGGCCCCAATGAATAGCCGCTGCAGTCCATAGACATTTGCCGGCGAGCCTTCGGGGCATCGAAATGCAAAGAAATATTTGACCAAGGGACGCCCCGGATTGGTCACTAAATGACATGAGACCTCCGGGCCATACCAATATAGGCAGCCCTTCTTCAGTGTATGGGATTCCCCGCTCAAGGTCAGTTCTCCTACCCCATCAACCACATATTCCATCAGGAAAACTGGAAATCCGGTGCGATCGATTCGGTAATCTTCATTGCAATGTTCCAATCCTCCAAAGAAGACATTGACCGGTACATGCGATTTTCCTTCCGCCTTGCTGAAGGAGAAATAGCGCGTGTCGAATACTTGTTCGGATAGTTCAATTAACTGCTGTGACATATTTCCAACCGATCGGTCATTATTATCCATGCCGGGAAATCATCCTGCATTCAACTAATTTCCAAAATTCTGTAGAATTCATTCATTATGAGTAACCCCTTATTTGAAAAATTGCCCAAAGTCGGGATCCGCCCGACAATCGATGGCCGTTTAGGCGGCGTCCGTGAATCCCTTGAGGATCTCACAATGGCCCAGGCCGAGCGCGTAGCCAAGTTGATCAGTGACAATCTTCGCTACCCGAATGGTCAACCAGTGGAATGTGTCATAGCTGACACCTGTATTGGTGGCATTGCTGAAACCAATGCCTGCGCTGAAAAATTCAACCGCGAAAACGTAGGAGTATCGCTGACGGTAACCCCTTGCTGGTGCTATGGCTCGGAGACAATGGACATGGATCCGCACATGCCAAAGGCAATCTGGGGGTTCAACGGAACGGAACGTCCTGGAGCCGTCTATCTTGCCGCTGCACTCGCAGGACACACTCAAAAGGGAATCCCGGCGTTCGGTATCTACGGCAACGACGTACAAGCCTCCGACGACACCAACATTCCTGATGATGTTGAAGAAAAGCTGCTGACCTTCGTACGCTGCGGACTGGCGGTCGCCATCATGCGTGGCAAGGCCTACCTTTCCATGGGTGGCACATCGATGGGCATCGCCGGATCGATGGTCGATTACAATTTCTGGGAAAAATGGCTCGGAATGCGAGTCGAGGACATCGACATGTCGGAATTCAATGGTCGCATGGCCAAAGGACTCTACGACAAGGAAGAGTACGAAAAAGCATTTGCCTGGGTGAAAGAGAATTGCCCTGAAGGTGATGACTACAATCCCGACACTCATAAGCGTACCCGCGAATCGCTGGATACAGAGTGGGAAGACAATGTAAAGATGGCCCTGATCGCCCGGGACCTGATGGTTGGTAATCCGAAGTTGGCTGAATTGGGATATGGCGAACAGGCACAAGGACATCAGGCGATTGCCGCCGGTTTCCAGGGACAGCGCCAATGGACCGATTATTTCCCGAACGGTGATTTCCTCGAAGCGATTCTCAACACGTCGTTCGACTGGAACGGCAAGCGGGCTCCCTACATCGTCGCCACTGAAAATGACGCCCTCAATGGCGCCACCATGCTGTTCGGTAACCTGCTTACAAATACAGCCCAGATTTTCGCCGATCTGCGCACTTACTGGAGCCCGGATGCAGTCAAGTCTGTCACGGGTTATACCTTGGAAAACGAGGGCAAAAACGGCCTTCTTCACTTGATCAACTCCGGTCCTGCTGCCCTCGATGGGACGGGCGAACAATCCACTGATGGTAAACCTGTAATGAAGCCTCACTGGGAAATTACGGATGAGGAAGTGGATGCCTGCCTGAAGGCGACTACATGGCATCCTTCCATGACCGAATACTTCCCCGGTGGCGGAATGAGCACGCGTTTCCGTACAAAGGGTGGCATGCCTGCCACAATGACCCGGATAAACCTGATTGATGGATTGGGCCCAGCCATACAAATAGCTGAAGGTTACACTGTTGATCTGCCAGAAGACGTCCATGACGTACTGGACCAACGGACCAACCCAACATGGCCGACGACTTGGTTTGCGCCGATCGTTACTGGCGAAGGAGCATTTCGTTCAGCATATGAAGTCATGAATAATTGGGGTGCGAACCACTGTGTGATGACCTGTGGCCATGTAGGTGATCAATTCATCACTTTGGCATCCATGCTTAGGATCCCGGTCTACATGCACAATGTTTCCGAAGAGCGCATCTTCCGTCCGAGCGCATGGCGTGCATACGGCACAGCTGGACTCGAAGGCGCCGACTTCCGGGCATGTAAAACCTACGGCCCACTCTACGGCTGATCTAATTTGTTAATAGTAGGAGTAATTAAAGGGGGTACTGTTCGCAGTATCCCCTTTTTCATTACAAAAACATCGGCAACACGACTTTCTCAAAGTGCTGCAAAGGTCTATTATCCGAATAATAGCTGGTAAAGACAGCCACGACGTCCAATTCAGGCAGGACAAAAATGAACTGTCCTCCCGCACCCCGACAAGACCGTACACGATATGTCTTTCCATTTACAGTGGCATCCTGACTCCACCAGAAGTACCCGTACTTGCTCGGTTGATGATGGTTCACGTGAACTGCCGTGGCCTTATTAATCCATTCTTCTGAAAGGATACGCTTCCCGTTCCACACACCGCCATTGGCAGTCATTAATCCGATTTTCAACATATCCCTGGAACGCAACTGCATTCCGGCAGCAGACTTATTCAACCCGCAGACAGAATCTCCGAATGCAAAGTCCGTTATTCCCATCGGCTTGAAGATATGTTCTCCTGCATATTCCGTGAGTGTTTTTCCAGTAGCGTTATACAGAACGTGACTGAGCAAGTCACAGTTTGTACCGTCATACTTATAATCTCTTACTTCATTGATCGGATCGCACTGGGTCAGATACAACTCAGCATGATTTTCAATTGTGATATCACGACCACTTGGCTTCTTTTTGAATCGAATTCCCGAGCTCATTGACAACAAATCACTCAAACGAAGTTTTTCTACTCCCTTCGAAACCTTCTTTCGATCCACCTCCGGCAAATAGTCCAACAACAAATCATTCTCACTGTGGATCTCCCCTCGCTCAATGGCTTTACCGATGGCATGTGAGAGGATGCTCTTGGTAGTCGACATCTGGTAATGCGGTTTATCGATTCTGGCATCTGCAAAGTACTCCTCCAAAATCAACTTCCCGTCCTTGGCGATCAGTACACTGTCGATACAGCCTTTTATTCTGGGATCCCGATCATTCTTCCCAGCGAGCTTGTGCGGTTCACCAATCCCCATTCGAAAATCCTGGTTTTTTTTCTCTGTAGCATTCAACAACGTCAACACCCCGGACAAGTCGGCTATTTTCCGAGCGTCTGCTACTTTAATCCCATCATTCAGTTGTTTGGGTACAGAATACTCGATTATTCCGTTATCAACAAACTGGGTCCGGTCCACGAAGGGAAGTTTGGACTTAACATTCAGGGTAACTTCTTCCGGTGCGGTACCATCAGAAGCGTGCAGGGCTCCTCCTGAAACTGTCAGGAGTATGATCGCTAGTTTTTGAAGTTTCATCTGCAAATCAACTACGGACGCGGCGGCAAGATGTCGTCAGTCATGAAAGAGGAAGCCGGTAGGCCTTCAGCATTTATCAAACTGACTTCCGGATCCGGCGCTGGCTTGCGGAAAAGGTAGCGGACATATGCAGGAGCCTTAACTGCATCACTTGTTACAATGACTTTATCGCCTTCAATCCAGGCCTTTGCTGGAGCGTATTGGCCATCCTTTCCCGCCAGTTCAAAAAACTTCAGATGCTTCCCTCCGGTCTTGTTACGCAACCCGCTACCGACATGAGTGAAGCTCAGTGTAGCCTTTTCATTCTTGAAATTCACCTTATCCAGCAAGGGTCCGCAATGCACCAGATCGGAATGCCCATAATCCTTTGCCAATGCCAAAAGTGCCAGCCTCTGACCAGCGGGCTCCTTATTCTCTGGATGCAGACTTGGACCATAATCATAAAATATCGCCATGCCACTATTCTCAATAGTATCGAGACAACGGCGCATGGCATCACGTAACCAAGGCCATTCTCCATCCACCGGGGCCTCCTGAGTCGGCACCTGTACATAATAGAAGGGATAGTTCCTCAGCTTCTGTCCTGATTTCTCTGCCCAAAGTTCTCTCCATGTCTTAACCATGAATGGTAGCAGATCGCGAAACTCCCAACCAGTGAATGCCTTGGCATTGCGCTCACCCTGATACCATATTGTGCCGCGAAATGTAACCGGAATGATCGGGGCAATCTTGTCTTCAAACTGAACGCCCGGATTCCGGTTGTCCGCCAGGTCCTTCCAATCCTCAGGAATGTCGAGTCGCTTACGAATTACTTCCGAATTTTTCTTTGGCAACCATGACTGAATGGGTGTACCGGAGTTGTAGCGTTGTATCAGGCCAATTGGTACATCCAGTTCCTTGTAGAGATCATATCCAAAGTAAAAAGCCACGCAGGAGAACTGGAATTGTGATCGCTCAGCCAACGCTGTCCATCCAGTCCTGTTATTGCAACGAAGCAGTGAAACATCCTTCTTGAAAACTTCGGGATCAATCCGGCGTCCCTTGCTCTCCACAAATCTTCCAGCCATGTTTGACTGTCCCGAGCACAGCCAGACTTCTCCCACCACCACATTCTCATAGGTGACAGTGTTTCCACCTTTCACGGTCATTTTTCGACCGATTTTCGAGGTTTCCAATGGTGCCAATTGAAGCATCCAGTTTCCATCGGAATCCGTCTTTGTCACAACTTTTTGTCCGTCAAAGGAAACGGTAACTGATTCCCCCGGATCCGCACTTCCCCAGACGGTGACGGGCAGTTCCCGCTGTAGAACCATATTGTCGCCGAATACTTCGGCGACCTTGACTTCAGCAAACACGGATGTGCCAACAATCGCACAGAATGTAATGAGTAGTTTTTTCATGTAGTAAATATTGGATACAAAATAAGTTACTGTTTCATTTCCGGACGATACCAATCTTTTGATACATAACCGTCCGGTTTTTTCGGTTTATTAACGGTTATGATTTCCGCATCTGGATCAAATAGCGCCCAGTCATCTGTACGAAACGGCGAGGCAGGCAATCCTTCCTTATTGTAAAGAAGGTTTCTCTCTGAAGGATTCAATGCCCATGCGTAACGTACGGCCAACGGCTTTTTAACTTTGGCAGATGAAACCACAATCGTATCCCCGACAATATCAGCATCCGCCCATTGCCAATTCTGGTCTGCTCCCGCAATTGCAAATGCATCCAGCTTGCCTGAACGAACGGGCATCAATCCCGAACCGATAGAGTCAAATTCCAGGAGGATCTTGTTTCCATTAATTGTCTGTTTCCGGTATCGCGGTCCATAGTCAACGATGTCGCGTCCATAAGTTTGTTTCAGCGCCAAGTAAGCGTGTCGGATCCCAATTGGCCTTTTATTTTGGGGATGCAACGCAATCGGATCCCCTGTATCAATTGCCACTGCCATGGCGGTATTCGGAACATCATAGGTAACAAGTCGCATTGATTCACGATTAACCACCCAGGATGCTTCCAATCCCTCTACAGGTTTTGTCTGCGGCGGATTCCAGCTTGGCAGCTGAGTGAACTGGAATGGAAAGTCTGCAGCAACGTTGCCACCGGACTCCTTATTCCACAGCTCCCGGTAAAAGCGAATCAGCAAACCAAGCTGTGAGCGGTAGTGAAAGGCCTGCGGAACATCCTTTGAATTGCGTTCTCCCTGATACCAGATTGCTCCACGGATTCCGTATGGCACAATCGGATGGATCAGCGCATTATACATATGTGCCGGGTATTGATGTCCCATAGTGGCCGGCTTGGTGATCCTCGGTGGTGCAAGTTGGCGTGAGCTGTTTTTCATCGTCTCGCCGACAGCAATCAATGCCTCATACTCGGCCTGCTCCTTCTTGAAATTCGCCAGGGCCTTTTCGGGTGTCTCGCCCTGCTTCAATTGGCGCTCGGTATTGTTATCCAATCCCAATTTGTGGGCCTGTACCCGCGGATCGTCCTTCTGGATCTCCCATGGCAGCCATCCCTCGATCGGGGTTCCGGCATATGCCTGCTGGATGATTCCTACTGGTATGCCCAGTTCATCATGCAGCTTCTTACCAAAAATATAGGATACCGCTGATGTCTCTTCCGCTGATTCTGGTGTACATGGTTTCCACTCGGAAAGCCTGTCATGCACTTCATCCAATGGTTCATGCCAGTGTTCTACCGCTGATTTGAATATCCGGAAATTGGGTGCGTGCGCTTCAGCCAACGCTGCTGCCGCCTGATAGGTGTTGCCCAGTTTCCATCCCATGTTCGATTGCCCGATACACAACCATACTTCGCCAATCGCTACATTATTTATGACGATCTTGTTCTGGCCCTGGACAGTGATTGTATGGCCTGTTCCGTAAGATGGTGTTTTCAGCAGGACTTTCCATTTCCCATCAGCTGCTGCCTTGCTCATCGCTTTCGCTCCCCAGCTCGCCTCCACAGACACTTTTTCACCCGGTTCAGCCCAGCCCCAAATCGTGTTGCTGGTCTCCTGTTGAAGAATCATATCGTCACAGAATAATCTGTTTAATCGAACTTCTCCATGACTGCTGATCCCCGCAAACAATAGGATGCCTAACAAAATTCGTCTCTTCATAGACGATTCGATGGCACTGCTTGCAAATATTTGCAACATTAAACCAGACATCCTTGAATATTGCTTTCCTTAGCCCTGAAACTGATCGCGCAAAGATCGAATAAGCCTCAAATCAGCCGTGGCGCCTTCTAGCTCCAGATGATGAATCAACCGCTCATATCGCTCCCGGCTCAAATTCTGGCCAAACTTGAACTTTGCTGAAATCGACTCCAGAGATCTATCCTCACCAGTGCCAGTGCGGATAAGATGGCATCGTACTTACTCGAATCATGGCTCAGGTAATTCCCCTCAGGCTGGTGATTTTTTAAAAAATGGCGTATCGAAAAGCATTTCTGCTAAGAATAAACGAACAGCTCTACAAGGATCTTGAATCCTGGGCTCAGGAGGACTTCCGCAGTGTAAACGGGCAAATTGAGTATCTGTTGAGACAGATGGTCCGGCGCCGAAAGGGAGAAGTAAGCGGGAATTCCACGGATCCGGATTCGAATTCTGGTAAATAGTTGAAGTAGATTTGAAAGATATCCTTGCCACAGAATCCGGCAGTGATTTTGTCAGGTGTTTTT
>JAUVDD010000120.1 GCA_030595525.1 Puniceicoccales bacterium | reverse complement strand
CGTGCAGCTTACGGTGAGCGCCAGGACACTTGGTCGCAGGCCGAATTGGAAGCCATACACGGACCCGCTACCGGTGATTGGAAACCAGCTGAAGTTCCTGTGACTGAAGAGCCGGCAGCAGAAGATCCTGCTGCGGAAGGTACGGAAGTGGAAGTAGCAACGGAAGAACCTGTTCCTGCTGAAGCATAATGTCCATCCGTATTGAATTAAGGTAGATCCCAAAGGGATCGAAGGGAAATAGACCCCGACTTCAGTCGGGGAATACGAAGTCACCATAATACATGCGTGTCGAAGATACGCTACTTGCGGGACAAGGTCAGCATGTAGATCAGATTGACCAGGGAGCTGACGAATGCAGCCACATAGGTGAGCGCAGCGGCATTCAGGGTTTTGTTTACCCCGCGCATTTCATCCACTTGGAGGATGCCGGTTGAGACCAGTTGTGCTTTGGCACGGCGGCTGGCATCAAATTCGACTGGCAAGGTAACCAGTTGGAAGATGGTCAGGATCAGGTAAACAAATACACCGAGAGTGATCAGACCGGTCAGTCGGAAAAAGAATCCGCCCATAATAATGAAGGGGAGGAGCTGCGATGCGTACGTGGTTATTGGAACCAGGCTCATCCGCAATTTCAGCATGGCGTAACCCTTGGCGTGCTGGATGGCATGACCGGCTTCATGAGCCGCGACACCAACTGCAGCCAGGCTCTGGCCATGATAATTTTGTTCACTGAGGACCAGGCGCTTGTTGGTTGGATCGTAATGATCCGATAAAATGCCCCGGGTTGATGTGATTTCCACATCGTTAATGCCCGCAGTATTCATCACGTAGCGTGCCGCCTCGTGACCTTTAATGCCGCTCTTTGAACCAACTTTTGACCATTCCTTGTAGGCACTCTGGATCCGCATTTGGGCGTACATGCCCAGGATGACAGTTGGTATAATCAGAAAGATAAATATTTGTGCGCTTCCCATAGTGTATTAACCATTAGTTGATGCTACAGAGCAGATGTTCAACATAATAGATGTTTTTGGCAAATCAACTCGATACGACCGATTCTCAGGATCCCGGCTTGACCGCCGGAATGTTACGGAGCTCAGGTGGCAGGTTCTCGGGCTCGTAAGTCGGATAGTTCATTTCCAACAGGGAAACAAGCGGGGCATCAAATGATGCCTTGCCCGCCGAGCGGTCGACCAGCACGGCGATGGCCTGGACCAGGCCATGACGGGAATCCACCAGATCAAGGGTTTCCTTTACCCGGCCACCACGTGTGATGACATCCTCGACAATGAGGATTTTTTCTTCCGATTTGATGATGAAATTCCTCCGCAGTGCCAGCATGTCATCCATTTTTTCAGCGAAAATGAAGCGTTTTCCAAGCTGACGAGCAACTTCCTGACCGATAACCAGTCCACCCATCGCTGGAGCCACGACGGTCTCCACTTCTGAAACATCAGGTAGTTTTTTGATCAACAATTCAGTCAAGCGAGTGACTTCATCCAGGTGCTCGCAAACCCGTGCACACTGGAAAAAGTGCCCGGTCCTCAGTCCGGATCGGAGAATGAAGTGCCCTTCCAAAAGAGCACCTGTTTTCTTGAAGATATCGAGTACTTCAGCCTGATCGGATTCCATATCTGCAAGGGAAGAGGGAACCGGCTTTCTTGAAAAGATTAAAATTGAAATTTTAGACGATGGACCAGAGGCCAGGGACGAGGGATTTGAACCGAATCCTTATGTTAATTCCCTCGTCCCTGGTCCCTGGTCTCTGGTCCGAGCTAACTCTTTTGTTGATTCCCTCGTCCCTCGTCCCTTGTCTCTGGTCTCTCTTCCTTCTTATGAAATATATTCTTGTGGACAATGGCAGCCTGCGGGCAGAAAGCGTGCTGAATCTACGGCGCGTTGCCATGCTGCTGTCCGAGAAGGAGGAAATCGAAGTGGTCCCCGCATCCTTGTTGCATTCCAGTAAGATACCAGCGGATGAACTGGAGAATGTAGCTGCTGTTAATCTCGAAAAGCGCCTGCGGATATGGCTGGAAGAAGGAGAAAGGGAATTCACAATCATTCCATTCTTTTTTGGCCCAACTGGAGCGATCGTAGATTATCTTCCGCAACGATTGTCTGTTTTAAGGAAGAAATATGGCGACTTTGATATCAGGCGTACCCCATTCCTATTCGATCAAGAAGGGGAGGAAGGTAACCAGCAACTTGTATCGATTTTGACGGACAATATTCGGTCAGTAATCAGGAAAGAGAGCCTTATCCATCCAAAGGTTGCTCTGGTGGACCATGGGTCACCCTTGAGGGAAGTAACGCGAGTTCGTGACAGATTGAGCACCATGCTTGCAGAGGAATTGGGCGAGCTTGTCGAGCAAGTGGCACCGGCATCGATGGAACGGCGTCCAGAAGCAGCTTATGGGTTTAACGAGCCGCTCCTCCAGAATCTGCTCAAGGAAACCGAATGGAATTCCAACAATGTTGTGATTGCCATGTTATTCCTTTCTCCCGGCCGACATGCCGGTCCAGTTGGGGATATCGGAAATATTTGTGCAGCAGCCCGGTCAAACAATCCTGGATTGAAAACCTTTATGACCGAGCTGGTTGGAACGCATCCGGGCGTTTTGAAACTGTTGTCCTGCCGACTCAGGGATAAGCGACTGCCTTTAATATAGACTTCGATACGGAAATACCTTTTTCCAGCATGGATAGATCGAAGGACTCGTTTGGTGAATGAAGGTTGTTTTCACCGGTTCCTAGTCCGAGCATTAGGCAGTCCATTCCGAGGGCCTTGTTCAGAGATCCAATAATTGGGATCGATCCACCTTCACGAGTGTACAATGGCGGAATGCCAAATGCTACCTCAACCGCCTTGTCACAAGCAGCAAAAGCACGTGCCAGATGCGGATTTTGATTTGCCGGTGTATTCGGTTTCCCCGGAGGAACGACCGAGTAGCAAAGACCGTTATGGAATGCGTTTATGGTCAACTTAACATGCTCAGGGCAGCGTTCACGAATCGTCTTGAAGACTTTTTTCTGAATGTCATCAGGATCCTGGTTAGCGACTAATCGGCAGGTTATCTTGGCAAAGCCCTTCTTCGCGATGATCGTCTTGTCCCCGGGTCCCTGGTATCCACCACCAATGCCATTGATTTCCAGGGTAGGCTCATATCTGACTCCTTCCATCGCAGTGCGGTTATTGGCCGTAAAAATCTTGTCGACTCCGACCGCCTGGACAAATTCCAGATCAGTTACTGGAAGCTTGGCCACTTCGTCCTTTTCCCATTGTTCGGGGGTGATCACATCATCATAGAACCCCGGAACGTTAATTCTTCCATCCGGGTGATGCAGACTGGCGCAGATTTCGGTCAATGCTTGCAGCGGATTGTAGATGGATCCACCGTACATGCCGGAATGGACATCACGGTTAGGACCGCTTACTTCGATTTCGAAAGAAACCATGCCGCGCAAACCGGTGGTTATCGCCACCTGATCTTCAGAGGGATTCAAGGTGTCGGACAGAAGGATAAAATCGCCTCTGAGGCTTTCTCCATGGCTTTCCAGAACTGCCGGAAGGCTGGGGCTTCCAATCTCTTCCTCACCCTCGATCAGAAAAGTGATGCGTAAGGGGAATTCAGGGTTATCTTCAAGCAGTCTGCCGACTGCGGTGACATGCGCCATCATGGGACCCTTGTTGTCGGCAACTCCACGACCATAAAGGCGAGTGCCTTTCATCGTTGGCTCAAAAGCGGGGGAATTCCACTCGTCCAGGGGATCCGGTGGCTGGACGTCATAATGACCGTAGATGACAACGTGTGGCCATGAATCCGGTCCAGTCCTTTTGGCGAGGATGACTGGATGGCGGTCTGTCGGCACCACTTCCACTTTCAGGCTCATTCCATCCAGGAGCTTAGTTAAAACATCACGGGTACCCTGCATGCCTGCTTCGTATGATGGATCAGTTGAAACGCTTGGGTGACTAACCAATTCCTTGATAACTTCAATTGGATCAAACATGAAAACAGGAGTAATGCGGATTTTCGAAATAGCAACTGGAACGAAATGATAGAAGTAGTTTTGACCCAATTTCCTGGATCCGATAAACCGAAAGATAATGACCGCTATGGATACGCATAGGATTAACCTACCCAGAATGGGCCTTGGTACGTGGAAGGCCCGACCGGGGGAAACCTGTCGTGCGGTGATGGATGCGGTGCGGATGGGATACCGGCACATTGATTGTGCTTCTTCCTATGGAAACGAGAAGGAGATCGGGGAGGCGTTGAAAAATCTGTTTAGTGAAGGCGTCGTGACGAGAGATGAGATGTGGATCACCTCAAAACTTTCGAACACAGCTCATGCGCCCGTGGATGTAGAGCCTGCATTGGAAAAGAGCCTCAATGATCTTCAGTTGGATTATCTGGATGCCTATCTGATGCATTGGCCGGTGGCCTTGCAAAAGGGCGTCTGGATTCCGCGTAAGGCCGAGCATCTGGTGTCTCTTGAAGAGCAACCGATCAATGACACTTGGTCAGCCATGGAGAACCTAATTAATGATGGAACTGTCCGCCATCTGGGGGTCTGCAATTTCAGTATTAAGAAGCTAGCCGAGCTCTGCGAAGTGTCCCGTATCCATCCGGCAATCGACCAAGTGGAATCGCATCCGTATTTGCAACAGGTCGAGTTGGTGGAGTTTTGTAAGGAAAAGCACATTCAATTAGTCGCTTATTCCCCACTTGGCTCAGGTGACCGTCCAAAGCCGCTCAGGAAAAAGGAGGAACCTGTTCTGCTGGAAGACCCGGTTATCCTGGAAATTGCCAAAACCCTTGGAGTTGCAGCCTCACAAATCTTGTTGGCATGGGCAATGAATCGAGGGTTTTCGGTTATACCAAAATCGGTAAATCCCGAGCGATTGAAATCAAATCTTGATGCACAAAATCTGAAATTGGAAACGACGTTTATCGAGAAAATAACCGCACTGGATCAGCATTACAGATATGTGGACGGGAGTTTTTGGGTATTGCCCAATGGGCCTTATACGTTATCCAATCTTTGGGACGAATGAAAACGAAATTACTACTCATTACCCTGACCAGCATGCTGGTTTGTTCACTTAGTTCGGCAGCTTCCGCAAAGGATGCATGGAATTCATTGATTTCAGAAAAAGCGCTAAAGCAGGCAGCTTACGCCTTTGTTGAAAACGATGCCGCGTTGCCTAATGTTCTCATTTACGGGGATTCTATTTCCATTGGATATACTCCCCGGGTGAGAGAACAGCTGAAGGGGAAAGCCAATGTGTATCGGTTATATACCAATGGCGGTGATTCTGGATCCTTTATTCAGAAAATGACACAGATGCATGACGCCATGCAGGATAAGTCTGTTAAGGGATGGTGGGATTTTGAATGGGATGTCATCCAGGTTAACGTCGGCCTTCACGACCTGAAGTATGTTGTGGAAGCCAAACTCGATAAGGTGAATGGGAAGCAGGTGAATTCCCCCCAGACCTATCGCAAGAATCTAGAAGCCATCATTGCTTACCTGCATGAGTTGGCCCCCAATGCCAAGTTGGTCTTTGCCTCGACTACTCCTGTTCCGGATGGTGAACCAGGACGACATGCCGGAGATGCTGCCAAATACAACAAGGTGGCATTGAGGGTCATGAAAAAACAACCCGAAATTGTTG